>JAHZHG010000158.1:2240-6673 GCA_019420425.1 Clostridiales bacterium | reverse complement strand
CGGATTTTCACGGGCTGGCTTCACAGGTCAATAAAATCGTATCCCATGCCTTTGGCTTCTCGTTTATGGATATTGTTTTTGTCAAAAAGGGTACGCTGCCCCGGACGGATAATCAGAAAATCAGGACACTGGCGGCTAAAGGAGCTTATGAGAAGGAAAAGCTGCAAGTTTTGTTCAGCACGGTAAAGCACGGCGCGGAGGCAAAGGCTGAGCCGGCGGCCCGCCGCAAGCGGGTGACGCTGCCGGAAAATGCGAAGCCGGAGGATGTCCGCCCGGTTATCCGCGGCATATTTGAACAGCTGCTTCCAGGGGTGGGATTCGGTCCGGATGACAGCTTTATGGAAATGGGCGGGGATTCCCTGCATATGATGGAGCTGGTATGCGAGCTGGAGAATGATCTGGGGATTAATATAGACCTAAGAGAAGTAGTCGCAGAGCCGACGGTTAACGGAATATCCGGTTATATCTGTGACCTGCTGAACGGCGATGTAAAAAGCCGGACGGTGAATCTGCGCCGGGAATGCAGGCTGGATGCGGATATTTGGCCGGAATCCGCGTATGACTGCACGCCTGAGGAATGCAGAAATATTTTGGTTACCGGAACTACGGGATTTTTAGGCGCGTATCTGGTGAAATCCCTGATCGAGCAAAAGGGCGGAAAGGGGATTAAGGTATACTGCCATGGCCGCGGCGTTACGAAGGAAAGGGTGATGGAGCGTATCGAAGGCAATATGCGCCGCTTTAACTGCTGGGAGGACAGATACAGACCGTATATTGTTCCCGTGCCGGGAGATCTGAATCTGCCGAATCTGGGAATCGAAGCGGGGCTTTATGAAACGCTCTCCGAAACAATCGATATGGTGATCCATAACGGCGCGATTTTGAACTTTGTATTTCCCTATATGCAGCTGAAGCGTACCAATGTGGCGGGAACCATAGAGGCGCTGCGCTTTGCCTGCAGGAAACGCGCAAAATACTTCCATTATGTTTCTTCCTACAGTGTGTACGACAATCCCAGCCATTTTGAACGCCGGGTAATGGAAAATGATCCGCTGGAGTCTCCGGACGGCTATTTCCTTGGAGATTCCGAGACAAAATGGGTGGCGGAAAAGATCGTGGGAATGGCAAAGGAGAGAGGGCTTCGCACATCCGTTTACCGGCCGGGCGATATTACGGGAACGCTGGCTGACGGAATCTGGAAGCTGGAGGATCTGATCAGCCGTTCCATCGTGGGGTGCATTCAGCTGGGCTATGCGCCGGAGATCCAGGTAAACCTGCATCTGACCCCGGTAGATTATGTGGCGGATGCGATTGTGTGCATTGCATTCCAGTCGGAGTCCTCCGGTCAGGCATTCAACATCATCAACCATCGGCTGATGCCGTTGACTCAGTTTTACCTGCTGATGAATAAGCTGGGATATTCGGTTGGTCATTTGCCCTTTGAAGAATGGTGCGAAAAGCTGGAAGCATGTACAAATGAAGAAAACGTGCTGCGTATTTTGTCCTGTCTGTTCACAGATAAGCGCCTTGCGGGAGAGAGCCTGATCGAACGCTTCGGTTCACGTCAGGCAGAAATGGATACCGGGAATACGGACAGGCTTTTGGCAGGCAGCGGCATCGTCTGCCCGCCTGTAGATGAGGCGCTGATGAAGAGCTATCTGAACCATTTTGCTGAATGCGGCTATATCCCCAGGCCAGCCGGCAAAGCGGCGGGGGTGTTTAGGCGGATTGCCAATATAAGGAAAACGAAAAAATAAGGGAAAGAGAGGCCGGATTTTCGGCCGGGCCCGATCGGCGGCATATGCTGTCCGGTCGGGCCCTTTATCTTTGGCGGCCAGGTGAGCGGCGAATGGAGTAACCGGTTTTTGGCGGCCCTGCAGGGGAAGAGGAATGGACAGACAGGGCGATTGATTGGTAAACTTATAAACAATATTGGTTGACAAAATGGAAATGTCTGCTATACTACTATTGTTAACTAAAATGAAAATGAGGTTTACAAATGACGAGAACACAAAACCTGGTTTACTGCGGTCTGTTTACCGCACTGATCGCCGTGGGCGCCTTTATCAAAATTCCGGTACCCGTGGTTCCCTTCACGCTGCAATTTCTGTTTACGATGTTGGCAGGCCTGCTGCTTGGCCCAAAAAAGGGGGCCCTATGCGTGGCTGCCTACATGCTGCTTGGCCTGGCCGGGCTTCCGATTTTTGCCGAGGGCGGCGGATTATGGTATATCTTTAAGCCCAGCTTCGGCTATATTATCGGATTCGCCATCGGGACCTATGTGACCGGTCTGATGGCTGAGCGGATGCAGAAGAAAACCCTCCCGTGTTATCTGGCGGCAAATTTCACCGGGCTGCTGATTGTCTATGGAGTTGGCATGATTTATTATTACCTCATCTGCAATTTTGTCATTGATACGCCAATCGGGCTGTGGCCGCTGTTCCTGTACTGCTTTCTTCTGGCTGTCCCCGGGGATGTCTGCCTGTGTATTCTGGCCGCTGTGCTGGTAAAGCAGGTAAAACCGGTTCTGAACGCACAGATGGCAAGAAGAGCAGCAGGCTGAGAAAAAGCAGGGAAAACGGGCGCTTAAGGAGGAAATACACATGAGTGCAAGGATTCTGGCACAGGAGATTATAGATGGCAGAAGAATCACACGGGAGGACGATCTCTCATTTTTTCTGACCTGTGATCTGAAGGAACTGTGCGGCGGCGCGGACCTTATCCGCGCCCATTTTGTGGGAGACAAAGTGGATTTATGCTCCATCATCAACGGCCGCAGCGGCCGCTGTCCGGAGGACTGCAAATATTGCGCGCAGTCTGCCCATTATCAGACCAATTGTGAAACCTATGATTTTCTGCCGGAGGAAAAGATCGTCGAGGCCGGTAAGATGAACGAAAGGGAGGGCGTTGACCGCTTTTCTATCGTAACGGCTGGCAGAGCCCTGACCGGAAAGGAATTTGACCAGGCGATCCAGGCCTTTGAGCGGATGCACAGAGAATGCAGGATCGATTTGTGCGCTTCCATGGGCTTTTTGAATGAGGAGCAGCTCCACCGGCTCCATGAGGCCGGAGTGACCAGCTATCACCACAATATTGAAACCTCCAAACGGAATTTCCCCAATATCTGTACCACGCATACCTATGACCAGAAGGTGGAAACGCTGAAAAAGGTCAAAGCGGAAGGAATGTGTGCCTGTTCCGGCGGGATCATAGGAATGGGAGAAACCTGGGAGGACAGGCTGGACATGGCGGTCAGCCTTGCCGAGCTGGGGATCGATTCTATCCCCCTGAATGCGCTGATGCCGATACCGGGCACTCCGCTGGAGCATCTTCCCCGGCTGACGGAGGAGGAGATTCTGAGAACGATTGCCTTTTTCCGTTACATCAATCCGGAGGCGAATATCCGTCTGGCGGCAGGAAGGGCATTGCTGACCAATGACGGCGAGCGGGCGTTCCAGTCCGGAGCCTCTGCGTCGATTACCGGCAACATGCTGACGACAGCGGCCTGCGCCACCATCCGCAGCGACCGGAAAATGCTAAAGGAGCTTGGAAGAGATGTAACGCCGGAATATTGGAAGGGTGAGCGAAATGAGCCGTAATTTATTTATTACCGGAACGGGAACGGATATAGGAAAGACCTACGTTGCCGGCTTGATCGTGAAAAAGCTGGCTGAGGCCGGAAAAAATCCCGGCTATTATAAGGCGGCAATGAGCGGCAATGAACGTCGCGCAGACGGAACGCTGATCCCGGGGGACGCATTATTTGTGCGGCAAACCTCTGGCATTGCCCAGCCTCTGGAAGAAATGTGCCCCTATGTTTATGCGCACGCGTATTCGCCCCATCTGGCTTCCCGGATCGAGGGAAACCCGGTGGTGATGGATGTGGTAAAGCAGGGCTTTTCGACGGTCTGCGGAAAGTACGATTTTGTGACGGTGGAGGGAAGCGGAGGCATCCTCTGCCCGATTTGCTTCGACGAGGCCAAGATCCAGCTGGAGGATGTGGTAAAAGAACTGGGCCTTGCCTCCATTATCGTTGCAGACGCAGGGCTGGGGACCATCAACAGCGTGGTGCTGACGGTGGAGTATATGCGGGCGAAAAACCTGCCGGTTAAGGGAATGATCTTCAACCATTTCCATCCGGGCAGCGTGATGGAAGAGGACAACATTTCTATGTGCGAATACATGACCGGGCTTCCCACGCTGGCAAAGGTAAAAGACGGCGATACGGAGCTGGATATAGACGTTCACGTACTGGCCACGCTTTATACGTAAACCTGCTTACGCCTGACCGGCGGCGGATTTTATTAGAAAAAGGAGACAGCGATGATTTGGTATCCATATGAACAGATGAAAACAATGCGGGAGCCATATAAGATTCTGGACGCGGATGGCGTATACCTTTATACAAAGGATCGGAAGCTGATTGATTCCAT
>JAHZHG010000158.1:0-2230 GCA_019420425.1 Clostridiales bacterium | reverse complement strand
CATTTCCTCCTGGTGGTGTATGATACACGGCTACAGGCATCCGGAGCTGACCGCGGCCATCAAGGAGCAGGCAGACCATTTCTGCCACGTTATGCTGGGCGGACTGACCCACGAGCCGGTGCAGAGGCTTTCCCAAAAGCTCCAGGAATTTCTTCCGGGCGATCTGGATTACTGCTTCTTTTCGGATTCCGGGAGCGTGGCTGTAGAGGTTTCCCTGAAAATGGCGCTGCAATACAATACCAACAGGGGCAGGAAGCGTCCGCTTGTGCTGGCGCTGGAGCACGCTTATCACGGGGATACCTTTAAAGCGATGGAGGTCGGTGACGATGAAGATTACCATTTCGCTTTTGATAAAAAGGAAGGAGTCGTTCACATATCTACGGAAATATCGGCTCTGGAGAAGGCCTTTGAACGATACCATGACCGGCTGAACTGCTTTATCGTAGAGCCTCTGCTGCAGGGTGCGGGCGGGATGCGGATGTATGATATTTCCTTTTTGGAAAGGGCAAGGGCGTTATGCGACCAGTATGATGTGCTTTTGATCTTTGACGAGGTTGCGACCGGCTTTGGACGTACCGGAAACCGTTTTGTGGCGGAGCTGGTGCTGCCAGATATTCTCGTACTTGGAAAGGCCCTGACCGGCGGCTATATCGGCCATGCGGTGACTGTGGCCAATCATAAGGTATTTCAGGCCTTCTACAGCGATGACGACCGCCATGCGCTGATGCACGGCCCAACGTTTATGGGCAATGCGCTGGCCTGCGCAGCTGCGCTGAAGGGGATCGAGATATTTGAGCGGGAAGATTATATGAGTAAGATTAAACGCATAGAAGAAATCTCCCGCCGCGAAATGGACGGATTTTCTGACCCGCGTATCAAGGAAGTCCGGATCATGGGAGGCTGTACCTGCATCGAGGTTCATGAGGCAAAGACGCTTGAAGGATTTCAGCAGTTTGCCTATGAGAGAGGCGTATTTACCCGCCCCTTCCTGCGCTATATGTATGCTATGGTGCCCTATGTGATAAAGGAAGAGGAGCTGGTGAAAATTTTTGATACGATGAAAGCCTGGTTTAGCTAGTTTCTGCCATAGCCAATAAAAGAAAAAGGGCCGCGGAACAAACGGCGGCCCTTTGCCGGCTCACGGGCTGAGGTATCGGGAGTCTATTTACGTAGGCTTTGGAGCCGGTCTACAGCAGCGCGCGTTCAGCAAAAGGTGATTTCGATTATCTGACACCGCTTAGTTTTATCCAGAAATTGAAAAATACAGTTGGTCAACCAGCCATATCTCCTGCTGAGCGGCCGGTATCCGGTCATATATCCCCTTTGCGTAACCCGGGCGAAGCGGACGCTCCAGCCGGCGATTTCCCGCTCATCCTCCACCCTGAAGTACACGCCGATCTCCTTCATCCCGGCGGTGTCCAGCCATGTCTTTGCCATACTTTTCAGCCCGGTGGCATTGGTCGCGTCAAAAATAATCCGTCCGCCTTCAAAATGCTCCGCCATAGCGGACAGCAGCCTCCGGACATCGTCCCGCTTAAAATAATAGAATACTCCCGAGGCAAAAAAGACAATACCATCTTCTTTACGGTAGGGAACCTGGTCAAACCAGGAAAAATCCATTACATCCGAGGCGAGATTAACCTCACGTTCCCTTTTCGGCAGCAATGCCTCCCTTGCCTCAATCACATCCGGGAAATCGATATGGATGCCTTTGGCCGTCCCATTGTCCACCTGGCGAAAGGTAGTGTCCAGGCCGCAGCCAATATTTACAACACAGGCATTTGGATGCTGCTTCAGATATTCCCGGCAGGCAGCCGCCATATCATACTGCCGGGTAGCGCCCATCAAAGCGCCAATCTTTCCCATAAAATTCCCCTGGGGATGAAAATCATACGCAATCCGATCAAAAAGCTCCTGACATTCCCGATCATGAAAAAGATCGGGATACATATCCATCGCCATCTTGCGTCCCTGCAGCGGGATCAATAATGTTTCCTGTACGCTGCCCTTGCGAATTTGATATTTTTCTACCATAGTCCCTCACCTTATTTATTGCTCATGCTTGTGAGTTAGATCATTCTAACTCGCAGTTTATCACCAATTGGGAAAAAATACAATATGTTTTGAAAAACGGATTGTACGTGCGGCAACGGAAAAAGGATGTTTTTACATGTGGATACCCGGACGCCCCGGCTGGTCCACTATGCTCCGTCAGACACGGCGAATTTTG
>JAHZHG010000157.1:6438-6705 GCA_019420425.1 Clostridiales bacterium | reverse complement strand
TGAACGTGTGGCTACAATGTCTTGTAAGGCCGCTGTAAAAGGCAATCACGCCCTTTCCTTCCGGGAGGCAGACGCATTGATCGGCGAGCTGCTGCAGCTGGACAATCCGTATAACTGCCCCCATGGACGGCCAACCATTATTGCCATGAGTAAATATGAGCTGGAGAAAAAATTCAAGCGGATTATTTAAGCGGCAGCCGAAAAAGGCGATAGATTGCCCTGAAAATTCTTCGTTCAACATGAGAGGAGCCCAACATGAAAGACCCC
>JAHZHG010000157.1:0-6428 GCA_019420425.1 Clostridiales bacterium | reverse complement strand
AAGCGATCGGAGGGGAAATCATCTCCGCGGATTCCATGCAGGTTTACCGGGGAATGGATATTGGCTCCGCCAAGATCCGGCCTGAAGAGACGGACGGCGTTCCCCATTACCTGGTAGATGTCCTGAATCCGGATGAAGAGTTCCACGTTGTCCGTTTTCAGCAGCTGGCCCGGGATGCCATCCGTCAAATCCGCCAAAAAGGGAAAATCCCCATTCTGACCGGCGGCACCGGCTTTTATATACAGGCAGTCCTGTATGATATTGACTTCACCGGAACAACCGAGGACAGCGCATACCGGAAGGAGCTGGAGGCTCTGGCCAAAGAGCGGGGCCCCGGGGCACTTCATCGGATGCTCTCGGCGGTGGACCCCGCATCCGCCGAAGCCATCCACGCGAACAACGTCAAGCGGGTTATCCGCGCACTGGAATATTACCGCGATACCGGAGAGCCGATCTCCTGGCACAACGAGCAGGAGCGGCAAAAGGAATCCCCTTACCGTTTTGCCTACCTTGTGCTGAATGATGACCGCCAGGCGCTTTATGAGCGGATCGACCGTCGGGTAGACCAGATGCTTGCGGATGGGCTGGTCGATGAGGTAAATGCCCTGAGGAAAAAGGGATATCACAGAGGAATGGTATCCATGCAGGGACTTGGCTACAAGGAAATCCTGGAATACCTGGACGGAGAATGCTCCCTGGAAGAGGCCGTTTACCGGATCAAACGGGACACCCGCCATTTTGCCAAACGTCAGCTCACCTGGTTCAGACGTGAGCGGGACGTGGACTGGATTGAAAAACAGGGACGAACCACAGAAGAAATTCTGTCAGAAATCCTGGACATATTGGAGAAAAGAGGAGTCAGATAAACGCAATGGAGCTAAAGGAATTTAAACAGGCAGAAACAATGGAACAATCCCTTATGGATATGTATTGCCGGATAGGTATCCTCCCAGAGGTTTATCGCTTCGGCGCAGACATCGAAAAGCGGCTGAAGTCCCGTTTTGCGCGGATACAGCAGACGGCAGAATACAACCAGCAGAAGGTTATTCTGGCGATGCAGAAAAACCGGGTGAGTGCCGAGCACCTGCACGGAACCACCGGCTACGGCTACAATGACGACGGCCGTGACACCCTGGAGGCCGTCTATGCAGACGTTTTTCACAGTGAGGCAGCCCTTGTGCGTCCCCAGATCACCTGCGGCACCCATGCGCTGGCGCTGGCTTTACTGTCCAACCTGCGCCCGGGCGACGAGCTGATTTACATTTCCGGTAAGCCGTACGATACCCTGGAGGAGGTAATCGGCATACGCCCCTCCATGGGCTCCCTGGCTGAATACGGCATTACGTACAAGCAGGTTGACCTTTTGCCGGACGGCTCCTTCGATGAAGAAGGCATCCGCCGGGCCATCAGCAGCAAAACCAAAATAGTCGGCATCCAGCGTTCCAAGGGCTATCAGACCCGTCCCACCCTGTCTGTCGCCCAGATTGCCGGAGCCGTCCGCCTGGTAAAGGAAATCAATCCCCGGATTGTCTGTATGGTGGACAACTGCTATGGCGAATTTGTTGAATTAACCGAGCCATCCGACTGGGGCGCTGATCTGGTGGTCGGTTCCCTGATCAAAAACCCCGGCGGCGGCCTGGCTCCCATCGGCGGCTATCTGGCCGGCAGCAGGGAATGCATCGAGCAGGCGGCCAGACGGCTGACCTCCCCCGGGCTGGGCAAGGAGGTCGGCGCATCCCTGGGCGTGCTCCCCTCCCTCTATCAGGGCCTGTTTCTGGCTCCCACTGTGGTAGCCGGAGCCCTAAAGGGTGCGATATTTGCCGCAAATATCTATGAATCCCTGGGCTTTTCGGTAATTCCCAATTCTACAGAGGAGCGCCACGATATCATCCAAGCCGTGGAATTCGGCACGCCGGAGGGGGTTATTGCCTTCTGCAAAGGCATCCAGGCCGCCGCCCCGGTGGACAGCTACGTAACCCCCGAGCCATGGGCCATGCCCGGCTATGACAGCGACGTTATCATGGCGGCAGGCGCGTTTGTTCAGGGCTCATCCATCGAGCTGAGCGCCGACGGGCCCATCAAGCCCCCCTATGCCGTATACTTTCAGGGCGGCCTGACCTGGGAGCACGCAAAGCTGGGCATACTGATGTCCCTGCAAAAGCTGGTTGAGGCCGGGGTAGTAAAGCTGATCTAAATCGTTAAGCAAAAGGAGGACTCCCATGCAGCAAATCCTGGTAATCGGCGGCGGCGCCGCCGGCCTGATGGCCGCTATCGCAGCCGCCGAAAACGGAGCCGGAGTAACGGTCCTGGAAGGGATGGAAAAGCCCGGGAAAAAGCTTCTGATTACGGGAAATGGCAGGTGCAATCTGACTAATCTGGACGAAAGCCTGCCGCTGGCTTATCATGCCACGAGCGCTGGCTTTGCCGATCACGTCCTGCACCGCTACAATTCCCGGTGGCTTATGGATTTTTTTGCGGAAAACGGTATGCTCACCCGCACAAAGGAGCAGCTGGTTTACCCCGCCTCCTTTCAGGCCGCCTCTGTGACAGAGCTTCTGCTGCGCGAAGTGAGCCGGCGGAAAGTCAAACTGAAATGCGGAGAAAAAATCGTTTCCATAGCCCCATATACGGCTGAAGACGGCCGCCCCCGCTGGAAAGCGTCCACTAAAGGCTGGACCTATACCGGGGACAGCCTGATTCTGGCCGCCGGTTCCCAGGCTGCTCCGCAGACCGGCTCGGACGGCAGCGGCTATGCCCTAGCCCGCATGGCCGGACATACGATTATCCCTCCGCATCCCGGCCTTGTCCCCCTGACCGTTAAAGAAAAAGCCTTCCGCAAAGCAGAAGGGGCCCGCTGCCAGGCCAGGCTGACCCTCACCGGCGGAAACCGGGTGCTGGGCGAGGAAACCGGTGAGCTGCAGTGGACGTCCTACGGCGTATCCGGAATTGCCGTTTTCCAGCTAAGCCGGCTCATCGATCCCTCCCTGCAGCCCTTGATTTTACACGCGGACCTTTTTCCGGAATGGACCGTACAGGAGCTGGAAGGCCATCTCTGCCATGCGGCAGAACGATATCCGAACGCTTCCGCCGGCCAGCTGCTCCGCGGGCTGCTCCCAGCCAGGCTGGCGGACTGCATCGGAAATCTGGCTCCAAAGGGAGGGCTGGCCGCCTGTCTCAAGCAGCTGACCCTTACCGTGACCGGCACAAGGGGCTTTGATCAGGCCCAGATCGCCGTAGGCGGAGTGGATACACAGGAGGCAGATCCCCAGACCATGGAATCCCGGCTGGCACGGGGGCTGTATTTTGCCGGGGAAGTGCTGGATGTGGACGGCCCCTGCGGCGGCTATAACCTGCAATGGGCATTCGCCAGCGGAGCTGCCGCCGGAGCTGCCGCAGCCGGCAAGAAAGGAAACCTATGATTCGAATTACCAACCTGAAGCTTCCGGCGGATCACCGTATGGAGGATCTGACCGCCCATGCGGCCAAAGCCATGCGGATCGCCCCGGGAGAGATCCAGCGCCTTACCATCATCAAACAGTCGCTGGATGCCCGAAAGAAACCCGATCTTTTCTATATATATACGGTAGACGTATCCGTAAGCGGCCGCGAGGAGCAGATCCTCCGCCGGGATAAAAAGGGCATACTTTCCCGGTCGTTTCCCTGGCAGTATGCTTATCCGGTACCGGGAGCGGAGCAGCTCTGCTCCCGGCCTGTCGTCATTGGCAGCGGCCCTGCCGGCCTGTTCGCCGCCTGGATGCTGGCCCGTTCAGGCTATGCTCCTTTACTTCTGGAGCGGGGAGAACCTGTAGAGAAGCGTCAGCGTACCGTGGAAGAGTTCTGGCGTACAGGGAAGCTGAATTCCTCCTCCAATGTCCAGTTCGGCGAGGGCGGAGCCGGTACCTTTTCCGACGGAAAGCTAAATACCCGGGTAAAGGATTCTGCCGGGAGGATGCGCCTGGTGCAGGAGATACTGATCCAGGCCGGTGCGCCGGAGGACATCCGATATGTCAATCATCCCCATCTGGGAACAGATCTGCTGCGGGATATTGTCCGGCATATCCGCATGGAAATCATCCGCCTGGGCGGGGAGGTCCGTTTCTCCGCCTGTGTCACGGACCTGGATATCCGCAGCGGCCGCCTTGCCGGGCTTATTCTGAACGGCAACGAGTATCTGCAGACGGAGACGGCTGTGCTGGCTGTAGGCCATAGTGCCCGTGACACCTTTTCCCTCCTTGAGGAAAAGCGGCTGTCCATGGAAGCCAAGGCCTTTGCCGTAGGCTTTCGTATCCAGCACCCCCAGCAGATGATCCAGGACGCCCAGTACGGCAGGGACTGCAAATATGCGCTGCCCGCCGCTCCGTATAAAGTAACTGCCAAGCTGCCCGACGGCCGCGGCGTCTATTCCTTCTGCATGTGCCCGGGCGGCTATGTGGTCAACGCCTCTTCGGAGCAGGGCATGCTGGCCGTAAACTGAATGAGCTATCACGACCGCGGAGGCAAAAATGCAAACAGTGCAATCGTAGTGACCGTCTCTCCCGGGGATTACGGCGGAACAGGCCCCCTCGCCGGAGTGGAATTTCAGCGCAGAATGGAGCGCGCCGCATATCAGGCCGGAAACGGCGCCGTCCCTGTACAGACCTTCGCCGATTTCTGCCAGAACCGTCCCTCCGAAGCCTTTGGCGGGGTACAGCCGGAAATCAAGGGCAGCTGGACGCCAGCAAACCTGCGCCCCATCCTTACGGAAGAGCTGAACCAGGCCATTGAACAGGGAATCCATCGCTTTGACCGCATGATTCCCGGCTTTGCCCGCGGGGACGCCCTCCTCGCCGGAGTGGAAAGCCGTACCTCATCCCCGGTGCGCATCCTGCGGAACGATCAGCTGGAATCCAACATATCCGGAATTTTCCCCTGCGGAGAAGGCGCAGGCTATGCCGGTGGCATCACTTCGGCGGCAATGGACGGCATCCGCGTAGCGGAAGCAATTATCCGCCGTTTTTCTCCATTTCGGGAAGGATAAGGAAATTTTAATATACTTTAAAGAACATGGGTGTGTACTTTGGCCCCGTTTTGTGATAAAATGAGTTGAAATATTTCTGGGGATAAATGAAAAGGCTGTCAGGCCATGAACAAAAAACCAACCATGAAACAACTTCCGGAAGGAGACAAGCCCTACGAAAAATGCATCGCCCAGGGAGCTGAGGCGCTGACCGATACGGAGCTTCTTGCCGTTATTCTGCGGACAGGCACCTCCGGCGAGCCGGCTACCGATCTGGCCCGACGGATTCTGTATAGTACGGGCGAGGTAAGCGGATTGCTGGGCCTCCACCGCCTGTCCCTTTCTGAGCTGAAGCAGCTCCGGGGGATCGGGACGGTTAAGGCGGTACAGATCAAATGCATCGCAGAGCTTTCCCGGCGTATGGCCAAGGAGAAGGCTTCGGCCAGGCTTTCCTTCCGTGATCCGGAATCGATTGTAGAATATTATATGGAAGATCTGCGCCACGCAGATCAGGAGGAAATCCTCGTGCTGATGCTGGATACGAAAAGCCGGCTGATCGCCGAGGAGTGCATTGCAAAAGGGACCGTCAAGGCTGCCATGATTACCCCAAGAGAAATTTTTCTTCGGGCATTCCAGCACCATGCGGTCTATATCATTTTGGTTCATAATCACCCCAGCGGCGATCCCACTCCCAGCCGGGAGGACCGGTCGTTTACCGCCAGGGTAAAGCAGGCAGGGGAGCTGCTTGGTATTGAGCTGCTGGATCACATTGTCATTGGGGATCAGTGTGCCTTCAGCTTCAGACAAATGAATTTACTTTCATGACTGGTTATGTTCATCTTAAACCGGAAATGTCCAGGCATTGCGGAAAAGGGGAGTACAAATGCTGCTGAAAAATATATGCGGGATTGATCTGGGAACGGATATGATCAAAATCCGCGACCGGAACGGAAAAAAGTTTATGAATGCCAGAAATATGATCGCCCTGCGCGACCAGCAGCACGTTCTGGCAATCGGCGACATGGCCTATGAAATATACGAAAAAACCCCGGCAAATGTAGAGGCCTCCTGTCCGATGACAAACGGAGTGATTGCCAACGGCCGGAATATGGAGCTGGTTCTGGATTATCTGATGAAAAAATATTCATCCGTCCTCCAGCAGAAGCCGGAGGTATACCTGGCGATCCCCAGCGAGATCACCCAGGTAGAGCAGAGAGCTTTTTTCCAGGTGTTGAGCGGCCGTATCCACGCCAAAAAAATCTTTCTCGTGGAAAAGGGCATTGCCGACGCGCTGAGCATCCAGATGCCGGTGGCCCATTCCCTGGGCAACATGACCGTCAATCTGGGGGTAGACACCACAGAAATTTCCGTAATCAGCCAGGGCAAAATTATTCTGAACCGCACCCTGAAGCTGGGCGGGCATAAGCTGGAT
>JAHZHG010000156.1:6423-6727 GCA_019420425.1 Clostridiales bacterium | reverse complement strand
CAGATCCACGCGGGGCTTGTAGTAAAAGCCCTCCACAAAGCCCTTGGAGACAATTTTCATCAGATTGGCATAGCCCTGATTGTTTTCTGCCAGGAGAACCAGGTGATAATATCGGTCCTCGCCGGCTCCGGCCTCTTTATCGAACCTGGAGCCGGGAGCCACGTACACCTCACAGCCAAGGACCGGCCGGATGCCCTCTGCCCTTGCTGCACGATAAAAGTCGATCACACCGTACATCACGCCATGATCCGTAATCGCCGCACTGTCCATTCCCAGCTCCTTAACCCTCGCCACATATTCCTTT
>JAHZHG010000156.1:0-6413 GCA_019420425.1 Clostridiales bacterium | reverse complement strand
ACCATCCAAAAGGCTGTATTCCGTGTGCACATGCAAATGGGCAAATCCCATGGTTGTCCTCCTTAATCACATCGTTTATGATATTTCCAGAAATCGATGGTTTCTGTCAGGTCCCGCTCGTCCGCAAACAGCTTCAGCTCTTTTCCCATCTCAACGGCAAAGTCCACATACGCATTTGCCCTGGCCGTAACCACCCTGCCGTCGGCTGCCACGTCCAGATCATCTGTGTGGATGGTGTGAAGTCCATCGGTGATGCCAAAGCTGTCCAGAAGATCCACGCCCGCACAGATACCGCCAATCAGCATGCCCTGCTGCCTGGCCTGTATCAATCGTTCTCTCAGGATTTCCGAACCGGCTATCCGGGCGATCTCTCCGCCGGTAACAGTAATACTCTCTGCCTGCTCCGGGACGATATCCGCAAAGCTGCCGCTGCACCTCACGGTAAAGCCTTCCATGCAGGTGATGTCTTTGCCGTCCGGGGAGCACCAAAACAGAGAGTTTCCTGTGCATCTCAGGTAATAGCTCAGGATAACGATCTCGTAGAAGCAGCAGCCCTCATAGACTGCCATATAATTCGTCATATGCGTCCTCCGTTCGTTCATATTAATATACATTATACACGATAAGAATCTCCAGAACAATAAAAAGAATGCGCATCGTCTGCCCGAAGGGCTTTCTTTCATAAGACGCACTTTCCTATGAAATTAAAAAACCGCTGCCCAGCCAGGCAGCGGCTCAACTTTTCTGTCCTAAGATTAGTTCATCATGAAATCAATTAATTTATCAATATCTTCTTTCTCGTGAGCAACGATCTCCAGCTCCGGAATCTCACCGTTGGAGAAGATATTTGCCATGGATACGTACTGGCTCAGCTTGGATTTCAGATTCAATCTGTCTCCTTCACCGGTTACCAGCTCCACTTTACCTTTGCAGCTGTCAATTACCTTAAAAAACTTATCGATGTCTGTAATGTTCTGAACTTTCATTACGTATTCTCCTTTCTTTCTCTCTTTCTTCCTTACACCTACACTATAAACCAGCCTTTTCCATAATGCAATCCCTAATTTTATTTTCAGCATTATGATTTACAGGCCCTAAATTCGCCCGGCATTTTTTGTAGAGGATTTTCCTACCTTAAGAATATGTTTATCTTTTTTCGGTCACATTTACATGTTTTGATATTCAAACCATTATTCAACTTTACGAATTGCATGCTCCGTGATTTCCACCCGGCGCTCCTTATAAAGCCGGCCAACCGCCCGTTTAAAAGCATTTTTGCTCATTCCCAGCTCCCGTTTGATTACCTCCGGATCGGCGTGATCGCCAAAGGGCAGCACGCCGTCGAATTCTTCTATCGCCCGCATCACGTTCTCTGCGTCCTCGTCAATCTGCAGGTACGCCTTTTCCCGGATACTCAGATCCAGCTTTCCGTCGGCCTTGACTGCGGCGACCCGTGCGGTCAGACGATCGCCCACCCGGAATCCGCCTGTAACCTCCCTTTTGGGAATCAGAGCGGAATACTGGTTGTCTACCGCGACAAATACGCCGAAATTATCGCTGATCTCGTATACCGTTCCCTTTACTGTGTCGTCCTTGTGATAGGGCGAGTCGGTTTTTAAGCGGGAGTAGACCTTCATGGTCGCGCACAGGCGGCTGCTTTTGTCCACATACATGGCCACCAGGCATTCGTCTCCCGGATACAGCTTCCGCGTCTGCTCCTTAAACGGAAGCAGCAGATCCTTGTCCAGTCCCCAGTCCAGAAACGCACCGATCCTGCCTACTTCTTTTACTTTTAATACGGCAAGTCCGTCAAGCTCCACCAATGGCTCCCTGGCGGTGGCGATTGGGCGATCCATAGAGTCTTTATATAAGAAAACCGTCAGTTTGTCTCCTGTCCGGGTTCCCTCCGGCACCTCCTTGCGGGGAAGGAGCACCTTTTCCTCCGCTCCCTGACCTTCTGCCAGATAAACCCCGAAATCCACACGTTTTACCACAGTAAGCTCCTGCTTTTTTCCTAATTGAAGCATAACGTTCTCCTTTTTTCTCTTCCCTTAGCTTTTCAGCTCAACAACGGCCCACGAGCCGCCGTTTTCCTTCTGCAAATCGATAACTGTTCTGTCCCCGTCCCGGCAGATAAAGGGGCAGATCCGGTCATTTAGCCTGGCCTGGCTGCGGTATTCCACGCGGATCTGATGGATGGCTGCATCCTCAGGGAAATAGTCCCGGGCCATTTGAATATACTGCCCGTTGTTCACATGCAGATTGGTATCGAGATGGTGCGGGCAGACCAGAAACGACTGTCCCGGCTCTCCCTCTCCCGGTATGGAAATCTTGCGCGGCGCGTATGCCATGTCCAGTTTTTCTTCTACCGCGTATGCGGCAATTTCTTCTTCGTCAATCCGCACCGGCTTTCCCGTATCCGCGTCGGCAAATACCCATACGCTGTTGGCCCAGGCCGCCGCGCAGCCCTGCCCATCCAGCAGACGGAAATTCCGCATTCCCCAGAAGCCGCTGAACTCATACGCCCAGGTCTGCACCTGAATCTGTTCTCCCATGGCCGGCAGCCGTTCAATCACAATCTGCCAGGCGCTCAGCATCCATAGCCGCCGCTTTTCCCTTTCCCGAAGGTAGCCTACGCCGGCCTCCTCCGAATGAAAGGTACAGCAATCCTGAAAATAGTTGACCAGCCCCGGGATGGACAGGCAACCATCGGAGGCAGTTTCACTGTAGCGTACGCGGCAATTCATGGAATACGGCATATAGGTCTCCTTTCTCCGTCGGGCGCAGCACGAAACGGTACTGCGCAAAATCTCTGTCGTTGTGAATTATAGCAAGACTGGTGGCAAAAAGCAAGTTTTCCGGGCCAACAACAGCAAAAGTGCGCTTAAATAAAAGCAGAGCTCCTGCCCGCGCCGGAGTAAGCCAGCGCAGAACAGAAGCTCCCTTTTATTTGTCTGTTATTTATTCAGATCTGGTAATACGGTTTTGTACTCTTCCATTGATCCAGCCGGATCGCTGGTGTCGATCGGTTTCAGGGTGTACGTATACTCGTAGGTCTGATCAGCCGGATTCTGGTACTGGGTCAGCGGCATAGCTCCCCATGAGTTGTCTCCGCCAAGACCCATCTGCCGTTCGTTCAGGCGCAGCGTGATGCTGGTCGGCTCCGGAAGCAGATAGGAATGCAGATTTGTCGTCAGCTGCTCCGGCGTGTAGTACAGGGCGTTAAACTCCATGGCGCCCTCTGCCTTTGCCAGCAGTCCGATGCCTTCGTCATTGGTCAGGCTTACCCATCTTACGTTTGTACGGTTTCCGGTTTCCTGCGGCTTGATATAGTCTACGAAGAAGTTTTCTACCGTATTGGTGTAAATACCTACGTTGTAGCCGGTCTGTCTGTCGATATAGTTCTCATCTGGTCCTTTGCCGTACCAGGTTACGTTGCTGAACTCCAGCGGCATCTGCAACAGGTTTCCCACCTCCGGAATCATCGGCAGGTCTGCGCTGCCCGGAACCAGCGTACTGGTTATCTTAACGTCTCCGCTTCCATAAACCGTGTAAACCTGTTTGTAGTCAGATACGGTCTTTGTCGGCAGCTTGGCGGTTACGGTAAACTGTACGGCATTGTCGCCCAGCAGTTCTACGGCAACATCCTCAATCTCGCGATCCTCACCTGCATATCTCCAGGTGGAAAGGGTCAACAGCGAATAATATCCAAGGTCGCTGTCCGTTGCTGCTCTCCAGAAGTTCGGGATCGGGCCGCTGGCAAGCAGCTCTTTTCCTTTGTAGTTGAAGGAGTCAATGGTTCCCGTTACTTTATTGAGGCTGATGGTGAAGTTTTCCCCGTTCACTGCTACCGCAGTGTCGCCTTCCTCTACAGCCAGCGCCGGGATTGCCTCTGCGCTTACTGCCTCTACTGCCGGAGCCTCTACCGGAAGCTTGAACTGTCCCATGGCAATCTCATGGCCTGCGCTTGCCCAGGACTCATCCGCCTTTAATTTGAAGCTGATGTTTACAAAATATTCTGCTCCTGCCTTCGGCTCAGTGATTTCATACGGAACCCTCAGCGTCTTTTCCGTCAGCGCCGGGAGATTCATCTGATCCTCATCAAATACGCCGGACTGGATGGCTACGCCGTCCTCGATCAGCTCCCATGTGCCTTCATACTTATTCAGGTTGGTGAATAAGAATTTGTTCCGGATTACCACCTCCTGCTTGGTCAGGTCGCCCTCTTCTACTCCGATTTCCTGGTAAACCTTCTTAACCTCCACCAACTCAGGCTGCACGGTTCTGTCTGCGGATACAAGGCCGTTGGAACAGAAGTTTTTGTCGTTTGGCGCGCCGTCCGGAAGATCCTGCCAGTCTCCGCCAAAGCTGTAGTACGTCTCCTGCGCGTAATCCTTCTGGGTGGTTTCTTCAAAATCCAGCCATACTACGCTGCTTTCATCGGCAACGCGTCCTGTATCAGCCAGCTCCTCAGCGCTCAGCGCCCGGTTATAAATACGTACGCTGTCAATCAGGCCCTTGAAGGTACAGGGTACGTTCGGGTTCTGCGCGTCATAGGTAATGTCAGCGCCGATTCCCACTGCGTTTCCGCCTGCCATGATTCCGTTGGTGTCAGTTACCGTTGCAACGGCTTCACCGTCCACATACAGCGTCACATTGGTTCCGTCAAAGGTTCCGGCGATGTGATGCCACTCGCCTTCCCAGTTTTCCGGCGTCGGGATGGATGCGGTCACTCTTCCGTATACCTCCATCTCCTCATCCCATACATTATTGTAAATATAAAATTCCAGAACGTCTTCGGTCTCGCCGGTTTCCTCGTCTGTAGTGATTCTTCTCTGCAGGCCGTAGGATTCTGTGCTCATCCACTCATCGTTACCCTTGGTGATGATCGGTGTGGTTTCGTTTGCAGCCTCCGGTTTTACCCATGCTTCCAGGGTAAAGGGCTCAAAGTCTTCAAATACAAGCGCCTTGTCCACATGACACTCTGCATAGCCGTCCATGGCCTTGCCGCTCTGGCCCTCGTCTGAGAGCTGTCCCCTTAAGGTAACTTCAATGTCCTGCCCGTCATTGGTCAGAATCTCGTTGCTCGGGGTATCCCATACCAAGGACTGGTCTACCCAATCCCAGATAAATCCGCCCTGCAGGTTGGGATATTTTTCAAACACATCCCAGTATTCCTGAAGGTTGCCGATACCGTTGCCCATTGCATGTGCATATTCACACTCCAGCGCCGGCTTGTCTCCGTAAATGCCCCACCATACCATGGGATTCAGGACTTTATCGACAACAGAATCATCCCGGTTTACCCGGCGGTACATTCTGGACCAGACATCTACCTCCGGAATCTCGCGATCCGCCTCATAATGCACAAATCGGGTCGGATCCAGCTCCTTGCACAGATTCCCAAGCACTGCCCAGGTATCTCCGTTGTATGACTCATTGCCCAAAGACCAGGAAACGATACACGGATGCGTCTTGCTGCGCTCAATTGTGCTGGTCATTCTGTCCTTACATGCCTCGATCCATTTCAGGTCGCTCTGCGGAATGTAGTCATTCACTCCATGGGACTCGATGTTTGCCTCGTCGATCACGTACAGGCCATACTCATCGCAAAGCTCATACCATCTTGCCTCATTCGGATAGTGCGAATTGCGCACCGCATTGATGTTGTGCTGCTTCATCAGCACAATATCCTGAATCATACTTTCCTCAGTGATATGTCTGCCGGTCTCCAGATTCGTCTCATGACGGTCAACGCCGCGGAACATAATCGGCTGGCCGTTAATCAGAATCTGCGATTTGTTCGTCCCCTTATTTACAATCTCAATCTCGCGAAAGCCAACGTTGCAGCCTGCGGTTTCCAGCACTGCTCCTTCCGGATCCTTCAGTTCAAATACCAGCTGGTAAAGATACGGATCCTCCGCAGACCACTGCCTCGGCGCTTCGATTTCTATAGAAGCTTCCGCTTCGGCCTCTTTGCCGTGGAATCTGGCGTCCATGGTTTTCTCCGCCACCTGGTTTCCATCCGCGTCAAATAAAACGGCCGTTACCGTGCAGCCCTGCATAGCCGGATCGATCTCATTGTATCTTCTCACGGTTGCGCTCAGATCCAGAACTGCATCTTCATAATTGTCATCAAAGGTCGTCGTGTAAGCAAAATCAAACAGGGACGCTTCCTTATTCTTTGCAAACAGGAATACATCGCGGAAAATTCCGCTCATGCGGATAAAGTCCTGATCCTCCAGATAGCTTCCGTCTGACCAGCGGTATACCTGAACGGCGATCACGTTCTCCTGCCC
The DNA here is from genome assembly GCA_019420425.1 of Clostridiales bacterium. Taxonomy (GTDB): domain Bacteria; phylum Bacillota; class Clostridia; order Lachnospirales; family Lachnospiraceae; genus JAHZHG01. The sequence continues at coordinate 114 of JAHZHG010000156.1, read as the reverse complement.
TGCCGGATTCAGGTACGGGCTGATGTCAAATTCTGCTGCTGTATAGCTGTCCTCGCTATAGCCAACCTTCTGGCCGTTTACCCACACATAAAACGCAGATTCCACACCCTGGAA
>JAHZHG010000155.1 GCA_019420425.1 Clostridiales bacterium | reverse complement strand
GAGCTGTACGGCGCAGATATCCGTTACTGCTCCAACCGTAAGGAGGTCAAGGATCACGGCGACAAGGGGATTCTGCTGGGCAGTCCCATCGGGGACGGCGACCGGGTGGTGATTATCGAGGACGTGACCACCGCAGGCACCTCCATTCAGGAGACACTTCCGATCATTAAGGCACAGGGCGACGTGAATCCCATCGGTCTGGTGGTATCCGTGGACCGTATGGAAAGAGGACAGGGCACCAAGAGCGCGCTGCAGGAGATCGAGGAGACCTACGGCCTGAAAACCACAGCTATCGTGACCATGGCAGAGGTAGTGGAGCATCTCCATAACCGGGAGTACAAAGGAAAAGTGATCATTGATGATCAGATGAAGGCGGCGATTGACGCTTATTACGCCAAATACGGTGTAGAATAAACAGGGGGAGTCTCCCCGGCAGGAGGTTTTTATGATGGATGAAAAAAGCTACAAATCAATTGGAAATTCCGGAGTGTCTTCTCTGGTTCTCGGGATTGTGGTGCTGGTAATCGGCGTGGTATCGGGAGTACTGATGATCGTCAACGGCGCGAAATTGTTAAAATGTAAAGGAAGCATGTTAATCTAATGACAAAAGCAACTGCCCGGACAATCCGGGTGACAGGGGTTATCCTGTTTATCATCTATCTGCTGTTTCTGTTCTATTTCCTGTTTTTTGCCGAGAGCTACGGAAGAACGGCAGACGTGGTTTCCTACCGGTACAATCTGGAGCCGTTTAAGGAGATACGCCGGTTTATCCGTTATCACCAGGAGCTGGGCCGGACGGCTGTATGGCTGAATATCGGGGGAAATATCCTGGCATTTGTCCCCTTTGGCTGTATCCTGCCGGTGCTCTGGAGACGGCTGAGAAGCTGGTGGCGGGTATTTGTGCTCAGTATGGAGTTTTCCGCTGTTATTGAGTGCATCCAGCTGGTGTTCCGGGTCGGCAGCTTTGACGTGGATGATATCATCTTAAACACCCTGGGCGGATTCCTGGGGTATCTGCTATTTGCAGTCTGTAACTGGCTGAGGAGGAAATATTATGGCTAAACGGCGGACATACTCCTTTGAGGAGGAGAACCATTCCCGGCGCGGGATTATGGCTACCGTGCTGGGCGCGGTTTCCCTGATCATTCTCGCCGCCCTGCTCGTCATTTCATTCTATACGGGCGGAGAGGGAAATCTGGTGACAGGGGCCATCGGCACCAGCGGATTCCTGATTGCCCTGGTCGGTCTGATCATCGGCCTTGGCAGCTTTCGGGGAGACTACCGCTCCTATTTGTTCTGCCGCCTGGGCAGCATTTTGAGCGGGCTTACCCTGGCGGTCTGGCTGCTGGTGCTGGCTGTGGGAATCGGAATGAGTCTGCAATAAAGGAATGGTGGAACATATGGAGGATTTTACCGTATTAAATGAACGGCTGCGGCTGGCAGCGGAGCGGATCCGGGAGATCCCTGCTGAGGAGACGGTGCAGGAGCCGTTCCGGTCATATTTTAACCGGATGTCTGCCTTCGCGGGGCAGATACTGGAGCTGAACCGTCTGATCGAAACCGGAGAAACAGAAAACTGGACACTGGAGCAGCTGCAGCGTCTGAACCGGGAGCTGTATGCGGACATTCTGCCGGAAAACTACGGACAAAGCTACGGCAACCCAGCCTATGCGGCGGCGGTGCTGGGCGATACCTTCGGGCAGCTGCTGAGCTTTTTGTACAGCGAGCTGCGCGCCATGATCGTATACGCTTACGAGCAGCGCAGGGAAGAGCTGGTGATCAGCCTGGAGCTTCTGGTGGAAATCTATAATGCCTTTGAGGGCGGACTTCCGGGCTACCGGGAGGTTCAGCAGATCATCTACTGGTTTACGAGCGACTACTGCGACGTGATCGTTGCCCGCAGAGTGAGGGAGTCGGTTGACCCGGAGCTGGATTTTGCGGCGAAGATCATCAGGGAAAGCGATCTGGAGGATCTGCGTTATCTGTACCGGTACGGCGAGTACATCGACGAAAACCAGCTGGAAACAGCCCGGTACCTGAACAGCCTGTCCGAAGAGCAGATCCGGCAGATGGCTGATGTATATACAGAAGGGTACCGCCTGGGCTTTGTCCACGGCGGAAAAGACCTGTCCAAAAAGCAGACCGTGGGCATCCGCTATATCCTGGGCTTTGAACGGATGATCCGCCGGGCCATCGAGAACTTCGCCGGCCTGGGCCTAAAGCCGGTGATTTACCGCAGTGCAGTAAATGCGGTGAACCGGCGCGGCGCAGCCAGGATCGGCTATTACGGCGCCATCCCAAACAAACAGTTTGATTACGATCACCGCGAGGACGCCGCCATCTTCCTGGACAAGAGACTGGTAGAGCGGAAACTTTCGGTGACAAAAAATACCTACGAAGCATACAAAGCGCTGGCAAACGGCCATGCAGGCCCGGCCTGTGTGGAGACCTTCGGCGAAACGCCGTTCTCCCCGGAGGACAAGCCGGAGGCCCTGCGGCTCAACGAAAAGCAGCAAAAGCTCCAGGTATTCGCCAGCAGCGAGCAGGCGCGCCTGACCAACCAGTACATCATCGGGGAAGAGCGCAGCTTCACCATCATTGCCTTTCCCGTCCCGGAGATCGGGCCGGAATTTCCCGAGATTTTCCAGGAGACGATCCGCCTGAATACCCTGGACTACCAGAAATACGAGCGGATACAGCAGATCCTGATCGATACTTTGGACAAGGGCCGGTTTGTCCATGTGCTGGGCAGAGGAGAAAACCAAACCGACCTGACCGTAGCCCTGGCCCAATTAAACCATCCGGAGAAAGAAACGCTGTTTGAAAACTGCGTGGCCGATGTAAATATACCGGTGGGCGAGGTATTCACCTCACCCCGGCTGGAAGGAACAAACGGCGTACTCCAGGTGAGCCGTGTTTATCTGGACGAGCTGCGCTACGACGGCCTGAGCGTAACCCTGAAAGACGGCATGGTCACCGACTATTCCTGCAAAAACTTCGACACGGAAGAGGCCGGAAAACGCTACTTCCTGGAAAACGTCATGGCCCATCACGAGACGCTTCCGCTGGGAGAGTTTGCCATCGGCACCAACACTACGGCCTATGCCATGGCGGCAAAGTATGGAATTGCCGACAGGCTGCCGATCCTCATTGCAGAAAAAATGGGGCCGCATTTCGCGCTGGGCGATACATGCTACAGCTGGGACGAGGACAATGCAGTATACAATCCCGACGGCAAAGAGATCATCGCCCGGGAAAATACCGTATCCCGTCAGCGGCTGACCGATCCGTCAAAGGCGTACTTCAACTGCCATACGGATATTACCATTCCGTATGACGAGCTGGGGCTGCTGGAGGTAATCGATGAAAACGGAGGAAAAACGGACATTATCCGGGAAGGCAGATTCGTGCTGCCGGGGACGGAGGAATTGAATATTCCGTTGGATGAGATGCAGAAATAGAGTGGGGATTCGGGAGGTGCGGGAAACCGGACGCAGGTTACCGGGGCTGGCTGGCCGTCCATAGCCGGAATACGTGTAGTTTGCGGCTTCGCGATAAACGTAGTGATCGGGCATCTTACGCCTTAGATACACAGCAGTTCTGCGGGATACGCTTCCACGCAGAACTGCGTCCGCTTACCCGATATCCCCAAAAATCCCATGAAGTTTCTGTGTATCGCATTGACAACACCGAAAATCACAGGTAGAATAAAACGTGATTACAACCAAAACCTCCATGCGCCGCGGCCAAGCATCACAAAAGAGGAAGAGGTGAAGGCGCATTTGGCATCCCTGAATTTAACCGCCTGATTGGCGGTGGATTTTCAGGGTAAACCTCCATGCGCCGCAGCCAGGCATCACAAAATATAGAAGAGGTGAAGGCGCATTTGGCATCCCTGAATTTAGCCGCCTGTTCGGCGGCGGACCTTCACAGTTAAAAGGAGAACAGAACAATGGCAAAAGTTGGTATTGTAATGGGCAGTGACTCTGACATGCCGGTTATGGCAAAGGCTGCCGACATGCTGGATAAGCTTGGCGTTTCTTATGAAATGACGATCATCTCCGCTCACCGCGAGCCGGATGTATTCTTTAAATATGCAAAGACCGCCGAAGAAAAGGGCTTCAAGGTGATCATTGCAGGCGCAGGCATGGCCGCTCATCTGCCGGGCATGTGCGCGGCGATTTTCCCGATGCCGGTTATCGGCATCCCGATGCATACCACCTCTCTGGGCGGCAGGGACTCCCTGTACTCCATTGTACAGATGCCCTCCGGCATTCCGGTAGCCACCGTAGCGATCAACGGCGGAGCCAACGCCGGCATCCTGGCGGCAAAGATCCTGGCCACTTCCGATCCCGAGCTGCTTCAGCGGCTGAAGGACTATTCCGAGGAGCTGAAGAGCCAGGTAGAGGCAAAGGATGCAAAGCTTCAGGAGATCGGCTACAAAGCTTACATGCAGAAATAAAAACAACAGCAGTTCAACGGAAAGAGATACGGACTCAGGAGGAAAGATAATGGATTACAAGAACGCAGGTGTGGATATTGAAGCCGGCTACAAATCAGTCGAGCTGATGAAGGAACACATAAAGAAGACCATGCGCCCGGAGGTGCTGACCAATATCGGCGGATTTTCCGGAGCATTTTCCATGGCCGCATTTAAGGACATGGAAAAGCCGACGCTGGTATCCGGCACGGACGGCGTGGGAACAAAGCTGAAGCTGGCATTCATTATGGACAAGCACGATACCGTAGGTATCGACTGTGTAGCCATGTGCGTGAACGACATTGCCTGTGCAGGCGGAGAACCCCTGTTTTTCCTGGATTACATTGCCTGCGGCAAGAACTATCCGGAAAAGATCGCTGCGATTGTCAGCGGTGTGGCAGACGGCTGCGCCCAGTCCGAGGCTGCGCTGATCGGCGGAGAGACTGCGGAAATGCCGGGCTTTTATCCCGAGGATGAGTACGACCTGGCCGGCTTTGCCGTAGGTATCGTGGACGAAAAGGATCTGATCACCGGTAAAGATATCCGCCCGGGCGATACCCTGATCGGTATTGCTTCCTCCGGTGTGCACAGCAATGGCTTCTCCCTGGTGAGAAAGGTATTCCCGATGACCAGAGAGGCCCTGGAAACCTATCACGAAGAGCTGGGCAAGACCCTGGGCGAGGCGCTTCTGGCCCCGACCAAGATTTATGTCAGGACCTTAAAGAGCATAAAGAAAGCAGGCGTAACCATCAAGGGCTGCAGCCACATCACTGGCGGCGGTTTCTATGAGAATATTCCGCGGATGCTGCCCGAGGGCGTGCGTGCCGTGGTGAAAAAGGACAGCTACGAGGTTCCGGCCATTTTCCGTATGCTGGCCAGAGAGGGACAGATCGAGGAGCAGATGATGTACAATACCTACAACATGGGTATCGGCATGATGCTGGCTGTAGATCCGGCCCAGGCAGACGCTGCGATTGCCGCAATTGAGGCAGCAGGCGAAAAGGCATACGTAGTCGGCACAATCGAAGCAGGCGAGAAGGGTGTAACGGTATGCTAAGGCTGGCCGTGCTGGTATCCGGCGGCGGCACCAACCTGCAGGCGATCATCGACAAGATCGCCCAGGGAAAGATCACGAATGCCAAGATCGTCGGAGTCATCAGCAACAATAAACATGCATATGCCCTGGAGCGGGCGAAGAACGCAGGCATAGACGCCGTATGCGTTTCTCCGAAGGAGTATGAGACAAGAGAACAGTTTAATCAGGCCCTGCTGAGCACGGTGCAGTCCTATACACCGGATCTGGTGGTGCTGGCCGGCTGCCTGGTGGTGATTCCCGCGTGCATGATTGCCGCATACCCGGGAAAGATCATCAACATCCATCCCGCCCTGATTCCCTCGTTCTGCGGTACGGGATATTATGGGCTGAAGGTACACGAGGGCGTGCTGGAGCGCGGAGTCAGGGTGACCGGAGCCACCGTACACTTTGTGGATGAGGGAACGGACACCGGCCCGATCATCCTGCAGAAGGCCGTAGAGGTACACCAGGACGATACGCCGAAGCAGCTGCAGCAGCGGGTGATGGAGCAGGCCGAGTGGGAAATCCTTCCCCGGGCAATTGATCTGATCGCCAACGGCCGTGTGCAGATAATCGACAATAAGGTAAGGATCAGCGAGTAGGAGGACAACATGAAGGTATTAATCGTAGGAAGCGGAGGAAGAGAGCACGCCCTGGCCTGGAAAATCGCCCAGAGCAGCAGGGTGGACAAGATCTACTGCGCGCCGGGGAATGCCGGTATCGCAGAGTACGCCGAGTGTATAAATATCGGGGCCATGGAGTTTGAACGCCTGGCCGCATTCGCTAAGGAAAATGCGGTGGAGCTGACGGTTGTCGGCATGGACGATCCGCTGGTAGGCGGTATTGTGGACGTATTTGAGCAGGAAGGGCTGCGGATTTTCGGGCCCCGGAAAAATGCGGCGATTCTGGAAGGCTCAAAGGCATTTTCCAAGGACCTGATGAAAAAATACCATATCCCCACCGCATCCTATGAAAACTTTGACGATCCAGAAAAAGCGCTGGCATATCTGGAGAACGCCTCCTTCCCCATCGTGCTGAAGGCCGACGGCCTGGCCCTGGGAAAAGGCGTACTGATCTGCCAGAATCTGGAGGAAGCAAAGGACGGCGTGCGCGAGATCATGACCGACAAGAAATTCGGCTCGGCAGGAAACTGTATGGTCATCGAAGAGTTTATGACCGGC
>JAHZHG010000154.1:1013-6751 GCA_019420425.1 Clostridiales bacterium | reverse complement strand
TCGCCGTGTCTTGCAGGGCATACGCTGCCGCTCGGGGCGTCCGGGAATCCAATATATGTAAAATACTATACTTTATGTTTCGTATTCACTGTGGCTTCATTCTGGAATGCCTGAAAGGTATCCTTTTTCTACGTGCGCTGTATGATAAGGTATATTTTTGCACAAAACCGTCCATACTATCACAAAATGCGGAAAGTGAGAGGATTGTATGAGTGAAAAACTATCCCCGGTCCTGTCAGATACCATGGCCTATCTGGACCAGACCCTGCATACGGATAAAAATTTTGACCTGATCAGCAAAACCATACAGGCAGCTGATCGGGCTGCCTGCATTTATTTTGTAGACGGTTTTATTAAAGACGATATTATGGAAAAGCTTTTGGAATTTCTTTATGGGCTGACGCCCGAGGACCTTCCGGAGGACAGCGAGGGGCTTTCCTGTGAATTTATGCCCTACGTGGAGGTGGAGCTTCTTGCGGACTGTCAGGAAGTGGTGGACAGCCTGCTCTCCGGCGTCCTCTGCCTGTTTATTGACGGCTATTCCCGCTGTTTTGCCATAGACTGCCGTACCTACCCCATGCGCGGTGTAGAAGAGCCGGAGAAGGATAAGGTGCTGCGCGGCTCACGGGATGGATTTGTGGAGACAATCGTATTTAACACCGCCCTGATCCGCCGCAGGATCCGCCAGACCGGGCTGTCCATGGAGATGATGAGCATAGGAAAAACGTCTAAGACCGACGTGGTGCTCTGCTACATGGAGGGCCGTGCAGATCAGGAATTTCTGGAAAAAATACGCCGGCGGCTGCAAAATGTGGAGGTAGACGCCCTGACCATGAACCAGGAAAGCCTTGCCGAGTGCCTGTACCGCAAAAAATGGTGGAACCCCTTTCCGAAATTCAAATATACAGAACGCCCGGATACCGCTGCAGCCAGCATCCTGGACGGAAAAATCGTGATTCTTGTGGACACCTCGCCTTCAGCCATGATTCTGCCCGTATCCATTTTTGACCTTTTAGAGGATGCGGATGATTTTTACTTCCCGCCGATTACCGGCACATACCTTCGGCTCTCCCGGTTTATTATTGCCGTAATGACCCTGGTACTGACGCCGATCTGGCTGCTTTTCATGCAGAATACGCAATGGATACCGGACTGGCTGCTGTTTATCCTTCCCGGAGATAAGGTTTATGTGCCTCTTGTTGTCCAGCTTTTGATTCTGGAATTTTCTATAGACGGTCTGCGTCTGGCGGCGGTCAATACACCGAATACCCTGAGCACCTCGCTGAGCGTAATTGCCGGTATCGTAGTGGGTGAGTTTGCGGTAAACTCGCACTGGTTCAATTCGGAAACCATGCTGTACATGGCTTTTGTTGCCATCGCCAATTATACCCAGTCCAGCTTTGAGCTGGGCTATGCATTCAAATTTATGCGCATTCTCATGCTGATACTGACTGCACTGTTTAATCTGTACGGCCTGATCGGCGGACTGGCGCTTACCGTACTGTTTCTGCTGCTGAACAAAACCGTTTCCGGCCAATGCTACCTTTATCCGCTGATTCCCTTCAACGGAAAAGAGCTGTCCAGACGGCTTTTGCGCAAACGGATTCAATTTCAGAATAAAAATGAAAATATTGTTTAAGATATACTATGACGCAAGAGCCTTCCGTGAAGCGGCAGGTTTCTTCGGCAAAAGACAGAAAGTGGAAAAAGGAGAAATGACTGATGAAAAAATCAAAAGTAATTCTGGTTTGTATGGGATGCATTGCCGTAATGAGTCTGGCCACTGCATGCGGCAACCGTACGAATGACAACAAGACGACAGAGCTGACCACGGAGAAAACCAACAACGCAGAAACTACAGCGCCCAAGCAGACAACGCCGGAAAACGGTCCGGATGTGGACAACCTGGATAATCCCACAGAGCCGGGAACCAATGACGGAATGACGAACAACGGAGAGTATAATAACAACGTTACCGACGGAGACCGCAACGGCGGAAACCTGATTGAAGATGTGGGAGATGCCGTAGGTGAAGGCGTGGAGGATCTCGGAAGGGGCGTAGAGGACATCGGCGATGATCTGAGCGGTGAGCCTCACACGGAAAACCGATAGGAAAGAAAAGCGTATAGCAGCGGGCAGATTTGCCTATGCTATACGCTTATTTTTCCTCCAAAATGTCTATTACATAAACGGAAAAAATGTGATAAAATCAATATATACAACGTGTAGTTTGCTTAGCGGAACGTAAGTCCTGTTGTGCAGATACCCGTTGTTTTTTTATATCAGTTGTTTTTATATCATGGGAAACTTCGTTCCCTATTGATATAAAAACCCTCCGGGGGATCGCACTTTGCGCTAAGGGAAACGGCCGCTGGCGCGGAAATGTGCCGGAGACACATTCTTTTTTGGGTTTATATTTATGGCAGGAGAGCGCGGTCAGGACGCGCTCTATCGCTCAGGGAGGTGAAAGAATGAAGAGAGTGAAGGCTGCCTGCATACAGCAGACACTGCATTTCATGCTGAAGGAGGATGTTGACCACGACTATGCGGTCAGACATGTGAATGAAGAAGTGGCTCAGTATAAGGCAAAGCTGGACCGCACCGGCACGAGATATCAGATTATCGAGGAAACGGTTCAGCCGGACGGTTCGATTATGCTGAAGATTAAAAAGCAGTACAATGCGTCTACAAGCGTAGGCGAATATTTCGATTGAGCAACAGGACAAAAAGGGAACTGTAACCCAACGGTTCCCTTTGCCTATACAGGAAATGGAGGCAGAGGTTATGTATCGGATTGGAGATATGGTGATGCACCCCAGTGCGGGCGTCTGTAAAATTGAGGATATTCGGGAGGAGTGCTTTTCGGCGGCAGGCCCGAAGCGGTATTATATTTTGAAGCCGGTTTATGAAAATGGGCGTTCAACGATATATCTGCCTGTAGAAAATCTGAAAGTTAAACTGAGAAAGCTGCTGTCCACGGAGGATATTTATGAACTTATTCATTCGGTGACATTGACGAACACGCTTTGGGTGGACAACGATGCCCAGAGGCAGGAGCGGTTCCGCCGGGTACTGGTTCAGGGCGACCAGGCGCAGATTATTCAGTTGATTATAGAAATTCACGAAAAACAAAAGGAAAAGCAGGCGGCCGGAAAAAAGCTCCATATGGCTGACGGAAAAATCCTGCAGGAAGCAGAAAAACGGATACATCAGGAATTTGGCTATGCCCTGAATCTGAAGCCGGATGAAGTGGCGCCCTTTATTATGGGAGAGCTTGCACACTAATGCCGGGCTGTGTTATACTTTACCTTATTATCGGATAAACGTGTTCAAAAAATAAGGGAAGGAAACAAAACATGAAAAAAATCAAAGCTTTTTGGGAGTCTTTAGACGCTGACATAACCATCCGCAGGCGCGAGCTTTTTCTGGAGCTGCTTGTGTGTTCCCTGGCGGGAATCCTGTGGGGGATGCTGTTCTCCCCAAAGAAAACGGTAACGATCGGCAGCAATAACAGCGGAAGCGGATGCAACAACAGTCAGGGCGCGAACCCGGAAGAAGAGGGCGAAGTATAAATGAGATTCAGGCCCTGTATTGACATTCATAATGGAAAAGTAAAGCAGATTGTGGGCGCCTCCCTGCGTGACCGGGGAGATTATGCCGAGGAAAACTTTGTTTCCGGACAGGATGCCGGCTTTTATGCCGGCCTTTACCGGAAGGACGGCTTAACAGGAGGCCATATCATCCTGCTGAATCCCGTTTCTTCCCCGTACTATGCACAGACAAAGGAGCAGGCCAGGCAGGCGCTGGCGGCGTGGCCGGGCGGCCTTCAGGTGGGCGGAGGGATAACGCCGGACAATGCGGAGGAATTTCTGGACTGGGGGGCCTCCCATGTGATTGTGACCTCCTATGTGTTTAAGGACGGCCGGATAGACAGAGAGCACCTGAAGGAGCTGGTCGGCGTCACCGGGAAAGAACGGCTGACTCTGGACTTAAGCTGCCGGAAAAAAGACGGTCAGTATTACATCGTTACCGACCGCTGGCAGAGGTTTACCGAGATGGCGCTCAATCCCGACGTACTGGACGAGCTTTCCGGATGGTGCGATGAATTTCTGATCCATGCCGTGGACGTGGAAGGAAAGGCAAACGGAATAGAGACGGAGCTGGTACGCCTGCTCGGCAGATGGGGAAAGCTTCCGGTCACCTATGCGGGAGGCGTGGGCAGCTACGCCGATCTGTCCCTGCTCAAACAGGAAGGAAAAGACCGGCTGGACGTAACCATCGGCAGCGCGCTCAGCCTTTTTGGCGGAAGCCTTGACTATCAGAAAATTCTGGAATTGTGTAAAATGTAGAAAAATAAAACTTTTATGAAAAATAGTTTTAGATATTTACGCTAATTTAATTGAAAAATTCTGGATAATATGCTATAGTAAAACCATCATGAAGGCGAAGGAGTTGATCAGTATGAAGTTTACAATCAGCGGAAAAAATATCGAAGTAACTGAACCCTTACGTGGCGCAGTGATGGACAAGCTGGGAAGGCTGGAGAAATATTTCACTCCGGAGACAGAGATTATCGTCACCCTGAGCGTAGAGAAGGATCGGCAGAAAATCGAAGTTACGATACCGGTAAAGGGCAATATCATCCGTTCCGAACAGGTCAGCAACGATATGTACGTTTCCATCGACCTGGTAGAAGAGGTCATTGAACGTCAGCTGAGAAAATATAAGACAAGGCTGGCCAGCCGTCATCAGGACGGCGGCAATTTTAAAAAGGAGTTCCTGGAGAAGGAGCCCGAGGTAGAAGAAGAGGTAAAGATCATCCGGACAAAGCACTTCGGCATCAAGCCCATGTATCCCGAGGATGCCTGCGTACAGATGGAGCTTTTGGGACATAACTTCTTCGTATTCTATAATGCGGAGACCGAGGAGGTCAACGTAGTCTACAAGAGAAAGGGAAATACCTACGGACTGATCGAGCCGGAGTATTGATTCGCAGCAAAAAGGAATAGCCGTTCAACTGCCAGGGACTGTAGCGGGTCCCTGGCATATTCTTTACAAAAATTTCATTGTTTTCACCCATGGAAAGTGATACAATAGATACGATTGAAATTTTTTACGAGGAGAACGAACATGAAATTAGTAAATAAACTCTTTGGTTCCCGAAGCTCGCGGGAGGTTAAAATGATTATGCCTCTCGTGGAGAAGATAGAGGCGCTGCGTCCGACCATGATGGAGATGACGGACGAGCAGCTCAAGGGCAAGACCAACGAATATAAAGAGCGCTACCAGAACGGAGAATCCCTGGATTCCCTGCTCCCCGAGGCATTCGCTACGGTGCGGGAGGCGGCCAGGCGTGTGCTGGGCATGGAGCATTACCGGGTGCAGCTGATCGGCGGCATTATCCTTCACCAGGGCCGTATCGCCGAGATGCGTACAGGTGAAGGCAAGACCCTGGTATCCACCGCACCCGCATATCTGAATGCACTGACCGGCAAGGGCGTACACATCGTAACGGTGAACGATTACCTGGCCCATCGTGACGCTGAGTGGATGGGAAAGGTACATGAGTTCCTGGGCCTGAAGGTCGGCTGCGTGCTGAACTCCATGAACAACGACGAGCGCCGTGAGCAGTATGCCTGCGATATCACCTACGTGACAAACAATGAGCTGGGCTTTGACTACCTGCGTGACAACATGGTGATTTACAAGGAGCAGCTGGTACAGCGCGACCTGGTCTA
>JAHZHG010000154.1:0-1003 GCA_019420425.1 Clostridiales bacterium | reverse complement strand
TCCGTACTCATCGACGAAGCCCGTACCCCGCTGATTATTTCCGGACAGAGCGGAAAATCCACCAAGCTCTACGAGGTCTGCGATATCCTAGCCAAGCAGCTGGAGCGCGGTGAAGCCAGCGGCGAGATGACCAAGATGACCGCCATCATGGGCGAGGAGATTATCGAGACCGGCGACTTTATTGTCAATGAAAAGGACAAGATCGTTACCCTGACAGAACAGGGCGTACACAAGGTAGAGCGCTTTTTCCAGATCGAAAACCTGAGTGATCCGGAGAACCTGGAGATCCAGCACAACGTGGATCTGGCCCTGCGTGCCCACAACCTGATGTTCCGCGACCAGGACTACGTGGTCAAGGACGACGAGGTTATGATCGTAGACGAGTTTACCGGCCGTATCATGCCGGGCAGACGATACTCCGACGGCCTGCATCAGGCCATTGAGGCGAAGGAGCACGTAAAGGTAAAACGCGAGAGCAAGACCCTGGCGACGATCACCTTCCAGAACTTCTTCAATAAATACGAAAAGAAAGCCGGCATGACCGGTACGGCCCTCACCGAAGAAAAGGAGTTCCGCGATATCTATGGAATGGACGTTGTGGAGATCCCCACCAACAAGCCGGTGGCCCGTATTGACCAGAACGATGCCGTTTATATGACCAAAAAAGAAAAATACCGTGCCGTTGTCGAGGCAGTAAAAGAGGCCCATGCAAAGGGACAGCCCGTACTGGTAGGCACGATCACCATCGAGGTATCCGAGCTGCTCAGCGGTATGCTAAAGCGCGAGGGCATCCAGCATAAGGTGCTGAACGCGAAGTTCCATGAGCTGGAGGCAGAGATCGTAGCCGACGCCGGTGTGCACGGCGCCGTGACCATTGCTACCAACATGGCCGGACGTGGTACCGATATCAAGCTGTACGAAGAGTCCAGAGCCGCAGGCGGACTGAAGATTATCGGCAGCGGGCGGCATGAGTCCCGACGTAGTGACAACCAGCTGCGCGGAC
>JAHZHG010000153.1:3470-6756 GCA_019420425.1 Clostridiales bacterium | reverse complement strand
AGCACTTCCCTCCGCCGGCGCGGAAGCCGCCTGGCCGTCTGAGGTTAATTCCTCACCACTGCCGGGAACAATCACATATTGGTTTACCCGAACGATAACCTGGCCGTCGTTATTCCTGTCGACGGCTTTTTCAGCCAAAGCCTCCTGCAGCTGGTTGACCGCATCCTCCGGAAAAGAGGTTTTTGTCAGCAATCCAATCTCATAATCAGGATTTACCCGGTTGAAGAAATCCTTGGAAAGAAGGGCGGCAAAAACCAAAACTACCAGCACAATTACAATATGCCACTTATGGTAAAACCAAAAGTTCTTCCGCTTGTCCTTAGGAGATAGATTCTTTTTCTCTATTTTGGGGTCGTGGATCGTGTCTTCTCCAGTATGGAGAAGCAGGTGTTCGCGAGACATGAATGACATCACTCCTTCGGCTTCATGCATCATGCAGTACCACAAAAAATAATTTTTAAATTTGCTTGTTAATACAGTTACTATGCAAACAAAGCTTATTGCCAATATTGCTTCCTGGTTTATCGAATCTTGACAACTTGAGCAAAATCTTAAAAAACACTGCTTTGTTAAGTATATTACATTGTACTTTTCAATGTCAACGAAAAACAAAACTATTCCATAAAACTTATCGCCTATAGAATCGTCCTATCTTTTATCTAAAGGCTATAATGCTTTGTCTGGAGAAAACTATCCTTAATGCTTTCTCTGTATAAACAATCAATTCAAAACTGTTATAAGATTATGTATAAGTATATCATTTTTTCTTATTTCTATCAACAAAGAAATAAATTTATTAGACTCCAAGCTATTCATTAAAGCTCTAATAAAAAGGCATAAAGCTTTTCAATATATTCATCGAATTTACGTCTCTTAATGAGCCGTTTCGTTCCAAGCCAAAGTACAAATTCGCAGTCCTCATCATTCGTAAGCTGTCTCAATTTATTGATTCCAATCCCCGAATATGCCGCTGCTTCCTCTAATGTAAGATTGCTTTTTTCCCAAATCGGGACTTCGTTTATAAAGGTCCTCCTTTTTTTTCAAAATATAATAAAACGCCTAACCGCCGGACCATTTCCTGCGCTCATTTGCGACCGCGTATTTTCAGGCTCCGCTATGCGCATTTCATTTACGGGCGTGCTCCACAAGGATATTATCGCACACTATCCGCAAAACCGGTATCACCTCCGGCGGCTATTCAAGTTTTCAAGGTGCAGCGAGAAAGTAAATTGTATTTAGCTTTCTCACCTATAAATACGGAAACCTTTCTTAAAATTCTGCACTTCAAAATAAAAAAGCACCTTGCCCTGAGCGCCGACTATCCCGGCATCCAAAAAGGCAAGGCGCTTTGCGTCTGTACAGAGAAAAAGAAATCCCATTTTAAAAACGCAGTTTCTTCACCTAAATCCGCATGGAAAAACACAACACAGGAGACGGGAATTTTCCAGCGTTAAGCAATACACTAAACCTGTTGGGAATTGTAAGTCAAGAAAAATAGCTGCAGGCGGCGCCAACGTTTAGGCACGCACCTGTATAGAAACGGACAGGGCTCTCCGCTGTTTTATCCATCGGCAGTCTGCTCCAAATCCATCCACAAAGATACGAGCCGCTTCCGCCGGAATCTCTTTGCTGCGCATGGATTCCTTTGGAAAACGTGGTATCCAACATTTCCTGTGTGTAGCAGCGCCGAAGATAAAAATGAAAATTACTTCTTTATTATTGCACAAATATTTCAAATCAATATAAAGAGGCCGTGAAAGTGTGTAGGGATCGCTGCCTCTCCCTACAGATATTTCCCAGTGACGCTTTGCGGCGCATTTTTGATTTCTTCCGGCGTACCGGCGGCCACAATCCTGCCGCCCTCTTCTCCGCCGCCTGGTCCCATATCAACGATATAGTCGGCACAGCGGATAACATCCAAATCATGCTCGATCACAATCACAGTTGCCCCGTTCAGAATAAGGGTTTGAAAAACGCTGAGCAAGGTCTGCACATCCAGCGGATGAAGCCCGATCGTCGGCTCGTCAAACACAAAGACAGAATCCGTCTGGCTTTTCCCCATTTCACTTGCAAGCTTCAGACGCTGTGCCTCCCCGCCGGACAGGCTCGGTGTTTCCTCACCGAGTGTAAGATATCCCAGGCCCAAATCCTCCAACACCCGCAGGCGTTGATGAACCAGCCGCATATCCCGGCAGACTTTTCGGGCAGTGTGGACATCCATTGCCATCAAATCCGGCAGGGTATATTGCTCTCCCGTTTTATTCTGATAGTGAACCAACCCCGCTTCTTTTCCATACCGTGCTCCCCGGCATTCCGGGCAGGGGATATCCACATCCGGCAGAAACTGCACGTCAAGGCTGATGCTTCCCGTACCGTCACAGACAGGACAGCGCAGTTTCCCGGTGTTGTAGGAAAAATCGCCGGCCTTGAAACCGTGCTGTTTTGCTTCTTTTGTTCTCGCATATATTTTGCGCAGCTCATCGTGGATATTTGCATAGGTTGCGACAGTAGAACGAACATTGATGCCAATTGGCGTGGCGTCAATCAGTTTAACCTGCCCAATTCCGTCTGCTTTCACCAGCTTTACATGCTCCGGCATCGGTCTTCCGGCGATGGATGCTTCCAGCCCGGGGACAAGGCTCTCTAAGACCAGGGTTGTTTTCCCCGAACCGGAAACGCCGGTCACAACAGTCAGCCTTCCCTTGGGGATTTCCACTTCCAGGGGCTTTACCGTATGAATTTCCGACGTAGAAAGACGAATCATTCCGTTTTCAAAAACAGAATCCTTATTTTGCTTTTTTCCGCTGGAGACGCGGCTTTTCCCCGATAAAAAAGGGCCTATCTGGGAGGCGGCACTTTGTATGATTTCCGGAACAGTCCCCTGGGCAATCACATATCCGCCGTCCGCCCCCGCCTGCGGTCCCATCTCAACAATCCAGTCCGCTTCGGAAAGAATTTGAGTATCATGATCCACCAGCACGAACGAGTTGCCGTCGGCAATCAGGTCGTGCATCACTCCGGTCAACCCGACAATATTGGAAGGGTGCAGGCCAATAGAAGGCTCGTCCAGCACATATAGAACGCCGGTTGTACGGTTGCGCACCGCCCGGGCGAGCTGCATTCGCTGCCGCTCTCCGGTGGAGAGCGTAGAGGCCGCCCGATCCAGGCTGAGATAGCCGAGGCCCAGATCCATCAGCCGTTTGGCAACTGTCTGGAAAGACTCACTAATACTGTTTGCCATGTGACGCATTTCTTCTGGCAGGGATTCCGGCACACCCGCCACCCA
>JAHZHG010000153.1:0-3412 GCA_019420425.1 Clostridiales bacterium | reverse complement strand
GCAGCTTCGGTTCCCTTGCAGCCACCGATAGGCGGGTACCTCCACAATCCGGACAGATGTCTTCCTTTAAAAATTTCTCTACCCGTTTCATCCCTTTTTCATCTTTGACCTTGGATAATGCGTTTTCCACAGTATAAACCGCATTGTAATAGGTAAAATCCAGCTCTCCCGCCTGATTGGAATTTTTCGCCTTATACAGGATATGCTTTTTCTCGGCCGGACCGTCAAAAACGATCTTCCGTTCCTGTTCCGTTAACTCACGAAACGGTACGTCAGTGCGAACCCCCATCTCCCGGCAGACGTCAACCATCAGCGACCACATCAGGGAATTCCACGGAGCGACCGCCCCCTGTTCAATGGTGAGGGATTCATCCGGCACCAAGGTCGTCCGGTCAACGGTGCGCACAATCCCTGTGCCGCCGCAGGTTCGGCAGGCTCCCTGGCTGTTAAAAGCAAGCTCTTCCGCCGACGGAGCGTAAAAATGAACGCCGCATTCTGAACAAACCAGTTCCTGCCCGGCTGCAACCGCAAGGGTAGGGCTTTGGTAATGTCCTTTCGGGCACCGGTGATTTGCAAGGCGGGAAAACATCAGCCGGAGACTGTTCAAAAGCTCAGTTCCTGTGCCGAAGGTACTGCGGATGCCCGGGACACCCGGCCGCTGGTGCAGTGCCAGAGATGCCGGAACATACAGCACTTCCTCTACCTGTGCCTTTGCGGCTTGCGTCATCCGCCGTCTCGTATAGGTGGAAAGCGCCTCTAAATACCGCC
The DNA here is from genome assembly GCA_019420425.1 of Clostridiales bacterium. Classification (GTDB taxonomy): domain Bacteria; phylum Bacillota; class Clostridia; order Lachnospirales; family Lachnospiraceae; genus JAHZHG01. The sequence continues at coordinate 2,644 of JAHZHG010000153.1, read as the reverse complement.
GGGAGCCCTCCGCGTACAAGACGCCCAGTGCAAGCGACGATTTTCCGGAGCCGGACACCCCGGCGATCCCCACGATTTTATGGAGGGGGATGTTCACGTCGATATTCTTCAGATTGTGGACTTTCGCTCCCCGAACTTTGATGGCATTGATCATGTATGTCTCCCCTGTTCTGCACGGAATGCAGCGGACGCATCCGCTGTTCTCCGGCGGTATTCTTTTGCCGGCTGCCGGGAGTTCAGGCGTTGCCCAATAGGGCTTCCGCTTCGGCCAGACTGATTTTTCTTTCTTCCGCAACGCGCCGGAGATCCTCGTATTCATATTTTTCTCGCTTTACGCCGTAACCGGCCGACACCTTCCATCGGACTGTCCTGTAAGTCGTATCCAGGGTTTCCGTCCGGCGGTCGAGTACATAGCGGCGGAATGTATTCTCTCGCACGTCGATGGTAGTGGTACCCGTGCGCATGTTCCTACTGTGGGACATGCGCACGTGCAGGACAGCCGCCGCTTCCTTCTTTCGCATCTACGTCCAGTTCTGCTGCCGGAAAATGTTACGGCCACAGGCGGACAGTGCGCAAAGAAATTTGGTAATGTCATGGTTTCTCCATCAATCAGCGAAATGGCCAAAAGCGCGAATGCGCCCTGCATCCACGCCTTGCCTGCATCTTCATTTCCCGAAATAGCCGGCGATCTCCCGCATCCGGCCGGACTGCGCCACTTGGAAGGGGCATCCTCTGTCGCAATGCCCGCAGCCGATGCAGTCGGAGGCGTGTTTCGGGAGCTTCTCATAGTGATCCGCCGCCATGCTGTCCCCGATTTTGGCCAAATCGTAATATTTGTTGATAAGCCCGATATTCAGACCCGCCGGGCAGGGCCGGCAGTGGTTGCAGTATACGCAGGTTCCAAAAGCGTCCTTTGGCGTAAAGGCGCCGATTGCGGAATAATCCCGTTCCTCCTCCGATGCGGCCAGAACGCCCAGTGCGTCCTTCACATCCTGGAGACCGCGGATGCCGGGCAAAACGGTCAGTACGCCCGGCTTATCCAGCGCATACTGGATGCACTGGCAGGCGGTTAAAGCGTGCCCAAAGGGAGAGATTCCGGCATCCAGCAGCTGGCCGCCGGAATAGGGCTTCATGACCGAAATACCCATCCCTTCCGCTTCACAGCGGCGGTATAGAGCCATCCGCTCGCCGGCGCTGCCGTTGGCAAATTCGCCCTGCTGGTAATCGTAGGCGGGGTTGATGGAAAACATCAGCTGTTCCACCAGCCCAGTGTCCAAAACGATATTTGCCAGTTCCGGCGTGTGGGTGCTCAGGCCGATATGCCGCACCACACCAGCCTTTTTCATCTCCAGCAGATAGCCCAATACGCCGTTTTTCCGGTACTGCTCCCAGTCGCCGGCCGTGTCCAGGCAATGGATCATGCCGAAATCGATATAGTCGGTTTTCAGCTCCTTCAGCTGCCAGTCCACTTGGCGCTTAACCGTGTCGAGATCGGTGGTCCAGCCGTATTCACCGGTTTCGTAGTTGGCCCCGAAATGGATCTGATAGAGCATCTCGCCGCGTATCGAACCAAACGCTTTTCCTGCGTAGGAAAATGTCTTTGCCCCGGCTGTGGCAAAATCTGCGTAGTTGATCCCCTGTTCATAGGCGTAGGTTAGAGCAGTGACCGCTTCCTTTTCCGGCGCTTCAAAGATTGGGCCGGTGCCAATGCCGATCACGCTGATTTTATCGCCGGTCTTCGGGTGTATTCTGTATTGCATTGCTTTTCCTCCTGTTTTCGCGTATCTCCCAAACCATTAGGTCAGGCTGCGCCCCAGTTCATAGGCCAGCTGGGGATAGCGGGAACGGGCCGTCATGGACGGCGTGCCGCAGCCCTTCCCCAAAACCATACCCTGGTCGTCCATCTGAAGATACCGCACCAGCGTCCGGTAATGGGCCTCCAGCGCCTCGAACGTCCAGCTGTCCGCATTCCATGCGGCGGCGAGCAGGGCGGATTTCACGTGCTTGCGGGTGATGCTGCTGTTTGATGGCGCAGAACCGGTCCACCAACATCTTCAGCTGGGCGGACATACCGTAATAGTACAGCGGCGTGACGAATACCATCATATCCGCGTCCAGGATCTGCCCGCGGAACTTTTCCATATCGTCCTTTTGTACGCATGGACCTTCGTATCCGCAACGGACGCAGCCGGTACAGGGATGCAGGTCGGCATGGGCGGCGTCGATAATCTCCGCCGTATGACCGGCTTCTTTGGCGCCCCGGATGAATTCCTCCGCCAGCAGGTTGGAGGAAGCGTGCCTGTTGGGGCTGCCTTCTAATACGACGATCTTCATTGTACAGCCTCCCGCATCACAGGGATGCCACCCACTGCCGGAGGGAGGCTTCCGAAGGGTTCCCGTTTAAAAGCTTCCCGTTGCGGATATGGGCTCCGGGACAGCTGTGGGATAAGTCGGCAGCCGTCTGTCCCAGCCCGCTGCCTCCGGAGGTGGCGAAAAGCACGAAATCCTTGCCGGTAAAATCATAGGCTTCCAAAAAGGTGTTGATGATGGTGGGAGCCGTATACCACCAGATGGGGAATCCCAGCAGGATGACGTCATGCCCCGCAACAGGGGCGTCGCGGTCTGCAAGGGCTGGACGGGAGTT
>JAHZHG010000152.1:2789-6757 GCA_019420425.1 Clostridiales bacterium | reverse complement strand
CTGATTGAGGGAATCCAGAACCTGGACGGAAAGCTTGTGCTGAATGAAACCGTGCGTCAGCTCTATGAAGAGAACAGCGAGGACTTTATGTACGCGCCCACTGACGAGGAGGTAATCCAGGCCGCGTCTGAATCCAGCACAGCGGTAATCGTGATTTCCCGTACGGGCGGAGAGAGCGCGGATCTGGTGCTGCAGGAGGAGCCGGGAGGAAACGACGTTCCCTGGCAGCAGAGATACTATTATCTCCATGAGCAGGAGGAAAACCTGATCTCCCTGGCCTGCGAGAATTTTGAAAAGGTCATCGTGATGATTAATGCCGGAGGGCTGATGGATATTTCCTGGACGCAGGATTACGATGTGGACGCTTTGCTGTTCCTGGGACTGCCCGGTATGGAGGGCGGAGACGCGGTGGCAGGCATCCTTACCGGCGAGGTGAATCCTTCCGGAAAGCTGGCGGATACCTGGGCCTGGGAGATCGAGGATCATCCGTCTACGGAAAATATCAACCTGAGCGTGGACGGCTACGTGACCGTAGTGACCACCGGCACAGAGGAAGAGCCGGGAACGTATACCGTATATGACGGCGCATACTATGGAGAAATCCCGGAGGACGCCGTGGTGCTGCAGGAGGGGAACCAGGAGGAGCTCTGGACATACTACAACAATGGCGCGCCGAAATTCGACGAAGCGGTGGAGTACACAGCGGGTCAGTATGTACGGGCAAAGGACGAGCATTTCTTCTCCATGTATGAGGAGGGAATCTTTGTCGGCTACCGGTATTTTGAAACCATGGGCATTGACGTAGCCTACCCCTTTGGCTATGGCCTTTCCTACACGGATTTTGACGTAGAGACAGTGGATACCTCCTTTGACGGGGAAACCATCTCCGTAACGGTAGAGGTGACCAACACCGGTTCCGTGGCCGGAAAGGAGACGGTACAGGTATATTATTCCCAGCCGGCGGGAGAGCAGGCAAAGGCGGCAATCGAGCTGGGCGGCTTTGGAAAGACAGACGAGCTGGAGCCGGGAGAGAGCCAGAAGCTGACCATCAGCTATGATACCGGCTATATGTATACCTTCTATGAGGATTTTGACGAGGAAGGCGGGGCATACGTCATGGACGCCGGAGATTACGTCATTTCCGTAGGAACCAGCGTAAAGGATACGGCTGAGGCAGGGGTATATACCCTAGATGAGCAGACCGTGATTACCGGAGGACTGGATAAGGCGACAGAGATCGATGAAGCATATGCAGACAGCTTTACCGAATACGACGGAACCGAGGAAACGTATCCGGACGCCTCAGACCTTACGCCCTCCATGCTGACCAACATGACCGGAGCCTCCTACATTGCTGAGGATGAGGAAGGCTACATGGATTACGCGGGCAAGCCCGCAACGGCAGTGGAGAAGCAGACAACCCTGTCCGAAGAGTTTATAGCGGCGGCAGAGGCAGCCAAAGAAGAGGAAGCCCAGTACCAGCTGATCGACGTATATGAGGGCAACTGCACCATGGAGGAGTTCCTGGATCAGATGGACGTAACCGAGCTGATCGCCCTGCTGGTGGGCGCGGGAAATACCCAGGAGGGCACGCTGTTTATCACAACGGCAGAGAATACCGGAAACAGCACAAGGGCGATTGAGCGCCTGGGCATCCCGTCCATGAACATGAGCGACGGCCCTCACGGAGTCGGTTCCTTTGGTCTGGAATGGCCGGGAGAGATGAACCAGGCCATGACCTGGAATGCGGATCTGGTTTACCGGGTGGGCTGCGCGATTGGAGAAGAGCTGGAGGCAGAATCCGTTGAGCTGTGGCTGGCTCCGAACCTGAACCTTCACCGCAATCCGCTGAACGGCCGGAACGCAGAGGCCTATTCCGAAGACCCGGTAGTCATTGGCGTAATGGCAACGGCAAATGTACGCGGCGTGCAGTCTACCGGAAACGGGGTTACCGTTAAGCATTATCTGAACTACGATGTACAGTCCACCGGCTGGTACGATGCGGACATGATCGTCAGCGAGCGCACACTGAGAGAGCTGTATATGAAGTGCTGGCAAATTTGCGTAGAAGATGCCCAGCCGTGGGCAATGATGTCTTCCTACGCTCAGTTAAACGGCCCCTTCTCCAGCTCGGCAGAGGGAATCAACGAGACCGTACTGCGCGAAGAGTGGGGCTGGGACGGCCTGCTGATGACCGACTGGGAAGGTCACGGCGCTGAGGATGTATCCGCGCTGACCCAGGGCACCAATCTGCTGATGCCTGGATTCGACGGCAGTGTAAATAATATCTACCGGGCATATCTGGATACGCTGGAATCCGGAGGAGCAGAATTTACCGTAGAGGCCGATCTGGGAAAGGCAATCACAGAGGAGGATTTGCGGGCTAATGCAGAGATACTGCTGAATTGCCTGATGAAGACAAACGCATTTTATGATTACTATGGCATAGAGCAGCCGGATAATTCCGCATATTACGCAGGGCTGCCGACATATATGCAGGTGACAAAAGAATAACAGGTTTTTCGGGCGTGGGTTCTGGTGAGGAACTCACGCCCATTACGATTCAGGACAGAGTTACGCGCTTACCGCGTGAGCATATGATTCAGGAAACCGTCTGTTATGCAGTGAATAGCAACAAAAATACAATAGGAGGTGAGAATAGGCTTTCCCAAAACGGCAGAAAAGAGTAAAATGAGTTATAGAGAGAAAGGCCGGGAGAATACAGAGACTGGGGGTAGCGGGGGAAGGAGCATTGCGATGAAAGAGCTGCTGGTTTATATGAAAGGCAAATGGCATACTGCCGCCGGAATTTTGTTGCTGCTCATCCTGCAGGCAATATGCGAACTGACGATTCCGGAATGTACAGCCAATATCATCAACATCGGAATCGGGCAGAGCGGAATAGAGGATGTCCTCACGGAACAGATCAGCGCAGAGGGGATGGAGCGCCTGCTGCTGTTGATGACGGAAGAGGAAAAAGAGACCGTGCTGGCCGGTTATACGGCGGATGGAGAGGTGTACACGAAAAATGAGCTGAGCGACGGGCAGGAAGAGGAGCTCCTCTCGGTGATGACCGCGCCGATGGTGGCGGTATATGCGCTTTCCACGGACGGAGCGGATTATGAAGAGGTGCTTGGCGGCGACCTGTATGTGCCAAGGGGGCTGGATGTATTCGGGCTTCTGTCCGTACTGCCGGACAATATGCGGATTGAATTGACAGAATCCACCAGGGAACAGATACGCGGGATACCGCAGAGCCTGATTACGCAGGCAGCCGTAAATTTTGTGCGGGATGATCTGCGCGTTCAGGGAGTGGATGTGGAGACACTGCAGAGAAAGTATCTCATGGCAGAAGGCCTGCGGATGCTTCTTGCCGCGCTGGGAACGATCCTCGGTGCATCCGCGGCGCTGATTCTGGCCGGCCGCCTTGCCGCCGCCTATGCAAAAGAACTGAGAGAAGCCGTATTTTTTCAGGTCCTGTCCTTTGGCGGGGAGGAACTCGCCGGCTTTTCGGTATCCTCGCTGATCACAAGGACGACGGAGGACGTCCGGCAGATACAGCAGCTTCTGACGATGCTGTTCCGCATGGTATTGTATGCGCCGATTCTCGGTATCGGCGCATCGATAAAGACTGTGCAGATGAACAGAAGTATGGGAGAGATTACGGTTTTGGCGGTTCTGCTGACCGCAGGATTAATTCTGCTCCTTGCATTCGCTATGTTTTTGCAGCTGAAAAACGCCCAGGGCTTGCGGGAACAATGCCAGAGAACAGCCAGGGAAATCGTGCGCGGGATGCCGGTGATCCGTGCATTTGGAACTGAAGAGCGCGAGAAAAAGCGTTTTGCCAAAGAAAACCATATGCTGATGCGCGCAAATCTAAAGGTAAACCGGATCATGTCGGTGGCAATGCCGGCTATACTCCTGATCATGAACGGCGGAGTGCTCCTGCTCGTTTGGTATGGTGCGGA
>JAHZHG010000152.1:0-2779 GCA_019420425.1 Clostridiales bacterium | reverse complement strand
CGGAGGGGATCAACGACGGTATAATGGGAGTGGGGGAACTGACCGCTTATATACAGTATATGATTATGGCGGCCAATGCCTTTCTGACGCTCTCCATGCTGGCGGCGGCGCTGCCGCAGGGGGCGGCTGCCGCCAGGCGGATATCCCAGGTGCTGGGAACGGAGCCGGCGGCAGGGGCAAGCGGTGAGCGTCCGGGGGAAGAACCGGGCGGCAGCACATACCCGGCGGTTGAGTTCAGAAAGGTTACCTTTGCCTATCCAAAATCGGCAGAACCGGTGCTTCACCAGATCTCGTTTACCGCTGACTATGGGGAAACGACGGCAATCGTAGGCGGTACGGGAGCAGGAAAGACAACGCTGCTTCAGCTGATTCCGGGAGTATATCGGCCTTCTGACGGCATGATTTTGATCGATGGACAGGAGCAGAAAAGCTATGCGGCAAAAGAGCTTCACCAAAAAATCGGGTATGTCCCTCAGGAGGCCGTGCTTTTTTCCGGAACGGTTTCATCAAATCTTCGTTTCGGAAAAGAGGCGGTTTCTGACGAAGAACTCTGGCAGGCGGTCACAGCCGCCCAGGCTGCAGGTTTTCTCGAAAAGACCGGAAAGGGGCTGGAGACGGCCGTCGCGCAGGGGGGAAAGAACCTGTCGGGCGGGCAAAGACAGCGCCTCACGGTTGCGCGTGCGCTGATTGGCCATCCGCAGATATACCTCCTTGACGACTGCTTTTCGGCGCTTGACCAGGATACGGCTGCCCGGATGCGGAAAAGCCTTGCGGCGCAGACGGCTTCTGCAGCGGTTATTCTCGTAACCCAGGATATCCGCTCTGCTGCCAGTGCAGAGAAGATTATTGTGCTGGACCGGGGGCAGATCGCAGGCACGGGCACACATGAGGAGCTTATGGCGGCGTGTGACGCTTATCGGCGTATCGCATATGCCCAGGGATTGGAGGTGACGGAAGATGCACGGCAGAAGGCTTAGCGGCTATCTGAAAAAATACAGGCTGAAGCTTTGTCTGATCCTGATATTGGCCGGGGCGGGAACAGCATGTACCGTGGCGGGGCCGCAGATACTGGGAAATGTGACGACAGAGGTCTTTCAGGGGATCATGGCAAAGCTGAACGGCACAGGGGGAATGGACTTTGGCGTAATCGCCCGGATTTTGCTTCTCCTGTTTGGACTATATCTGGCGGGAACGTGTTTTACTTTTCTCGCCGGCTGGATGATGGCGGGGATTTCCGAGCGCCTTACCTGCGAGCTGCGCAATGCGGCTTCCGAAAAGCTTCATGTACTTCCGATACGGTATTATGAAACGAAAACAGCGGGAGAGATTTTGACGCGGGTTACGGCAGATATCGATACATTTGGAAAACATATTGGACAGAGCGTTTATCCGCTTCTGAACGCGGCGGCTATGATCCTTGGAATTGTGTTTATGATGCTGCGCATCAGCGTGCCTCTTACCGCATTTGCAGCGGCAGTCTTTCCGGCATCCGTTCTTGTGCTGCGGCTGCTCTCCCCGAAAGCGGGAAATTATTTAAAAACGGAACAGGAAGCATTTGGGAAAATGAGCTCCCAGGTTGAAGAAATTTACAGCAGCCATACCGTTGTTCGGGTCTTAGGAGGGGAGAAGGAGGCTTTCGGGCAGTTCTGCAAAGAAAGCGAGGCCTTATATGAAGCCTCATGGCGGGCAGGCTGTTATTCAGAAGCGATGATGCTTCTGACACAGCTGGCAGGGAATCTCGGCTATGTGCTGACCGCGTTGTTCGGCGGCTGGTTTGCTTTTTCCGGAGCAATGCAGGTGGGCGATATCCAGGCATTTATCCATTATATCCGGAATATTTCCCAGCCTGTACAGCAGATTTCCCAGGCAGCGGGTATGCTGCAGGCCGCGTCGGCGGCATGGGAGCGCATTGACGCTTTTCTGGGAGAGCCGGAGGAAGAGGCAGACAGCGGGATTGAAAAGGAGGAGCAGTCCTTTGGCGAGCGGGGACTGGTCCGGTTTGCCCATGTATCTTTTGGATATTCCGAACGGCATATGGTGCTGAAGGAGTTCAACGCGGAAATACGTCCGGGACAGCAGGCGGCAATCGTAGGGAGGACCGGCGCGGGAAAGACGACGCTGATGAAGCTTTTGCTGCGTTTTTACGATGTGGAAAAGGGCGCCGTATACGTGGACGGAAGGGATGTCAGAGAATATGACCGGAGCCGGCTGAGAAAGAAATTTGCGGTTGTTATGCAGGATACATGGCTGTTCCATGGAACGGTCATGGACAATATCCGTTATGGCAGGCCGGGGGCGACAGCGGGGGAGGTGCAGGCGGCGGCAGCCGCGGCATCGGCAGATGCGTTTATCCGGCAGCTTCCGCAGGGGTATGAGACCGTGATTGATGAGGAAACCGCCAGCCTTTCCAAGGGCCAGAAGCAGCTGCTGACGATTGCAAGGGCAATCCTTATGGATCCGGAAATACTGATTCTGGATGAGGCAACCAGCTCTGTGGATGCAGAAACGGAACGGCAGGTTCAGTATGCGATGGAGAAACTGATGAAAGGCCGGACCTGTTTGATTATTGCACACCGGCTTTCTACAATCCGCAGCGCGGATCTTATCCTGAAGATTGAAGAGGGAAGATAGAAAAATATTCCGGAATTATTGGAAAGTGTTTGACAAATTATATTATACGTTATATAGTATTGATAAAGAAATAGTATTATACTTTTTGCACGCATTGGATACCCGGACGCCCCGGCTGGCCCACTATGCTCCGTCAGACACGGCGAAT
>JAHZHG010000151.1 GCA_019420425.1 Clostridiales bacterium | reverse complement strand
GGCTACGAGATCGAGCTGGTACACGACGTGCATGAGCGGATCGCCCCCATCGAAGCGATTCAGCTGGCCAAGGAGCTGGAGCCGTTCAAGCTGTTCTTCCTGGAGGACGCCCTTCCCCTGGAGCAGCTGGACTGGTTCAGACGCCTGCGTGAGCAGACGAGTATCCCTCTGGCAGAGGGCGAGCTGTTCAATAACTGTCATGAGTGGAAGCGCCTGATCAGCGAGCAGCTGATTGACTTTATCCGCGTACATATTTCCCAGGTGGGAGGAATCACACCGGCCAGAAAGCTGCAGATTTTCGCCGAGCAGTTCGGCGTGCGTACCGCATGGCACGGCCCCGGGGACATGTCTCCCATCGCTCACGCGGCAAACATCCACATCGACCTGGCAGCCCAGAACTTCGGCGTACAGGAGTGGTCGGGAATCGAGCCGCCGAACTTTGTGATTCAGGAGCTGAAAGGCCCACACGGAGCCCTTCTGGAGGTATTCCCCGGACTGCCTGAGTATAAGGATGGATACGTATATGCCAACGATAACCCGGGCCTTGGCGTGGACATCAACGAAGAGGAAGCAGCCAAATATCCCTGTGAAAATACGGTGACAACCTGGACACAGACGCGGGAGCGGGACGGATCGCTTCAGACCCCGTAACAGCGGGAAAACAGCAGGTACAGGAAGCGTGCATAAGCCGCCGCCCGATTCGCAGACCGCGAAAACGGCATACGGCAAAAAATAGATCAATGCATACAAAATAAGGAGGAAAAAACGATGCATGAATTATTCAACATTGAAGGCAAAAAGGCAATTGTAACCGGAGGAACCAGAGGACTGGGCTATGGCATGGCTGAGGGACTGATGGAGGCAGGCTGTGAGGTAGCGATTGTAGGAACCTCTGACAAGGTATACGACGTGGCAAAGGAATTTTGCGAAAGAGGCTTCAGCTGCCATGGCGTAAAGGCAAACTTCGCCGTACGCGAAGAGGTATACAAGGGCTTTGAAGCGTGTATGGACGCACTGGGCGGCGACCTGGATATCATCGTAAATGCCCACGGCATCCAGAGACGCCACAGCGCAGAGGTATTCCCGCTGACCGACTGGGACGAGGTACTGAATGTAAACCTGAACTCCGTATTCATCCTCTGCCAGGAGGCAGCCAAGGTAATGCTGAAAAAAGGCTACGGCAAGATCATCAACATTGCCTCCATGGTATCCTGGTTCGGCGGCCAGACCGTTCCGGCATATTCCGCAGCTAAGGGCGGCGTAACCCAGATGACCAAGGAAATGAGCAATGACTGGATTGCCAGGGGAATCAACGTAAACGCAATCGCACCGGGCTACATGGCAACGGCAATGAACGAGGCTCTGCTGGATGAAGCCAATCCGAGATTCAAAGAGATCACCAACCGTATCCCGGCTAACCGCTGGGGAACGGGCGACGATATGAAGGGCGCATGCATTTTCCTGGCTTCCCATGCCAGCGATTATCTGGGAGGAGCGATTATCCCGGTGGACGGAGGATATCTGGTAAAGTAATCCGGTATGTTTTTTGCAAAAAAAGACGCCCTGCAAATGCGCTTTGGTAAAAATCAACAAAAAAAGACTTGTAAGAACAGCTATATTGCCGATTGTACGACAAGAAAAACTGAGATATAATATCAGTATAAAAAGATTTTATTTGAGCGAAAAAAGATTTTTTAAAACAAGAGAAAAATCTCAATCAAGAAAATCGGAAAACGGAAAGGTGAAGCAAATGCGGATATTAGCCTTGGAATCCAGTACAACTTCGGCAAAGGCTATGTATTATGACACGGAGACGAAGGAAACGCGCGTGCATACGGAACCCTACGGAAAGATGTATGAGGACACCGTTCTGCATAACGCGGAGACCGTTTTCGAAAAGACCGTTGCTGCGGGAAGAAACCTGCTTCAGGGGGAAGAGGTAGACATTATTTCCTTCTGCAATGCATGGCACAGCGTCTGCCTGTGCAGCATGGATATGACTCCGGCAACTCCTGTTTATCCCTGGTCCTATACCGGCGCCTCCGCCCTGTGCAGGGAGCTGAGAAAGGACAAGGCGTATGTAGAGCGATATTATCACACCACCGGCTGTATGGTGAATGCCACCTACCCCTTCTTCAAGCTGCTGATGCTAAAGGAACAGGGCTACCGGCTGGAGGATTACTACATCGTCGGCCAGGGTACATACAATACCTACCGGCTCACCGGAGCGCGGGCGGCTACCTGCTGTATGGTATCCGGCAGCGGCCTTCTGGATGTGAATCAGAAGACCTATGCCTCTGACCTGCTCAGCGAAGCCGGCATTCCCGAGCATCGGCTCCCCGAGCTGATTCCCTACGACCGGACGTATCCGCTGACGGAAGAGGGGGCCAGGCTTCTGGGCATAAAGCCGGGCATACCGGTAATCCCGGCCAATTCGGACGGAGGCCTGAACCAGCTGGGCGTAGGCGCCCTGGCCAAAGGCGTGATGACCTTCTCCGTGGGTACCAGCGGCGCGATCCGTCTCACCACGCCGCAGGCGCTAATACCTGAAAATCCGAGTACCTGGTGTTATTTATCGCCAAAAGCCTATTTAAGCGGCGCCGCGGTAGCAGGCTGCTGCAGCTGCATCGACTGGCTCAGGGAAAAGATTGGAAACGGTATCTCTTATTCTGACCTGGAGTCAGAAGTTACAGATACAGCAACACCAAAACCTGACACCCCAGTTTTTCTTCCCTTTGTTTTCGGGGAGAGATGTCCGGGCTGGGATGATGAACGTACAGGCGGCTTTTACGGACTGAAGGCACACCATGACATTAAGGCGATGTACAGGGCCGTGCAGGAGGGTATTCTGTTTAACCTCTATCACTGCTACCAGCTGCTGACCGAGATCAACGAAGAACCGAGCAAGATCAAGCTTTCCGGGGGAATTCTGAATTCAGAATCCTGGGTGCAGATGTGTGCAGACATCTTTAATAGGTAAATGGAAGTTGATGAGGTACAGCAAGGCTCCCTGATGGGGGCTGTGGTGCTGGCGATGGATGTGTGCGGGCTGTTGAAGGCAGAGGAGTTTTACGTAGAGCCCAGCAGAATTGTAAAGCCAATCCCGGAAAACGTGGGAATTTACCAGGAAAAGTTCCGGCGTTATCTCAAGTATTACAACCTGGAAAAGTAGTCGTAAACGAAAAGTTTAAAAAAGGAGAACAGTTATGAACGCAAAGAGAGTAGCAGCAGTATCAATGGCAGCATTAATGGCAGCAACCATGGTAGGCGGAATCTCCGCATCAGCAGCAGAGACTTTCCAGATCGGTTTTGTAGATCCGGAGGGTTCACCGTACGTAAAGGGCGGCCAGGCAGTGGCAGAAGCAGTGGAAAAGGCAACCAACGGCGAAATCACGATCGATGTACTGGCAGGCGGCGCACTGGGCGGCGAGCGCGACATGCTGGAGCTGACCATGATGAACAACCTGGATATCGCTACCGTAGCAAACTCCGTACTGACCAACTTCATCCCGGAGATGGCTATTCTGGATCAGGCTTTCCTGTGGGAGAACGCTGACCAGGCTCATGCGGCAGTAGACGGACCGGTTGGCGATCTGATCGAAGCAGCGGCAGAGGCTCAGGGCTTCCACGTAATCGGCTACATGGAGTCCGGATTCCGTAACGTATTTTCTAAAGATCCCATCGAGTCCATCGACGATTTCCAGGGCGTAACCATCCGTACCATGGAAAACCAGTATCATCAGGCAGCTTTCTCTTCCTTCGGAGCAATGCCGGTAGCTATGGCGGCAGGCGATCAGTTCACCGCTCTGCAGCAGGGAACCATCGATGCATGTGAAAACGCAATCTGCAACTGCTGGAACAACGGCTACTACGAGGTAACCAAGCACATCACCAGAACCAACCACGCTTTCGTATACATCATGCTCTGCATGTCTGACGATGCATGGAACAGAATCCCGGAAGATATGAGAGACACCTTCCTGGCAGCAGTAAAAGAGGGCTGCGACGCAGAAAGACAGTACCTGGTAGAAGAGAACGAAGCAGCGGAAGAGAAGCTGGTAGCTGAGGGCGTTACCTTCCACGATATCGACAACGCAGCGCTGAAGGAAGCTTACGAGAAAGCAGCTGAGGAGCAGGGCTTCACCTTCGACGAGGCATGGGAGACCGCAGTAGCAGACGCTATCGCTTCCGTACAGTAAGCGGGTAATCTACACAAAAGCAACAGAAAAAATTAACAAATGTGACCAATAAAGTCCGGGGCCGGTCCAGACGGGCGGGCTCCGGAGGTTTTCGCAGGGAGGACAGCATGAAGAAAACACTGAATATCTTTCAGAAGATTGAAGACATCATCATGGTTGTAACCTTTGCAATAATGGTTATCGCAGCGTTTATTCAGGTCGTGAACCGTAACATTACCAAGATTCCGGTAACCGGATTTGAGGAAGCAGCAAAATACTGCATGATTTACATGGTTCTGCTGGGAACCGAAAAGGGTCTCAGGGATGGTACGCAGATTTCCGTTACCGCACTGGTTGACAAATTAAAAGGAAAAACAAAACTGACGCTTCAGATCATTGCAAAAGCGCTGGTAACACTTTTTGCGGCAATTATGTTCAAAGAGTCCATCAGCCTGCTCCAGATGCAGATCCGCTCCGGACAGACCTCTCCGGGACTGGGACTGCCGATGACCGTTCCGTACTTTGCACTGGTACTGAGCTTTGGCATCATTACGCTGGTTCAGCTGGCAATGATCGTGGCGATGGCCAGCGATTTCAGACTGAGCAACGCTGAGCTGGAGGCCAGAGAAGCGGCCAAGGCAGCCGAAGAGGCAGAGGCATATGATAAGGCCGTTGCTGAAGAAGAGGCCAAGCTTGGCAAAGATCACGTGGGAGGTGGAAAAGCATGACAGGACTTCTTTTATTCGGATCATTCGCATTACTGCTGATTATCGGTACCCCGATTGCGATTTCCCTGGGTATCTCCACCATGTGTGCAATTGTGTTCAGCCCGGACATCAGCCTGGGACTGAATGTTATCCCGCAGCGTATTTTCGGCGGTCTGGATTCCACATCCATTATGGCCATCGCATTCTTCGTGCTGGCCGGTAATCTGATGACAAAGGGTGGTATTTCCCGCCGTCTGGTTGATTTCGCAAACTCCATCGTTGGCGGTATCCGCGGAGGTATGGCTCTGGCCCTGGTTTTGGCCTGTGCGTTCTTCGCTGCTCTGTCCGGTTCCGCGCCGGCTACCGTAGTTGCCATCGGTGTTATGTTATACGACGATATGGTTCGTCTGGGTTATCCCAAGGAGCGTGTGGCTGGTCTGCTGGTTGTATCCGGAGGCCTTGGGCCGGTAATCCCGCCCAGTATCATCATGGTCGTTTACGCAACCATGACCAACGCGTCCGTAGGCGACATGTTCAAATCCGGTATGGCCATCGGTATCGCCATCATGGTTGTGCTGATGATCGTTGTACTGCTCTTCGCCAATAAGGAAAAATGGCCGAAGGCAGAAAAGAAAATTACGCTGAAGGAGTTAGGCGTAAGCTTTATTAAGGCTATCCCGGCCCTGATGCTGCCGATTATCATCCTGGGCGGTATCTACTCCGGCCTGCTCACTCCGACCGAGTCTGCCGCTATCGCGGTTGTATGGTCCCTGATCGCAGGTATGTTCATTTACAAAGAAGTTAAGGTGAAGGATCTGTATCAGATTTTCCTGGATTCTGCCAAGAGCTCCGCAATGATCCTGTTCATCATTGCTACCTCTACCGCGTTTGCATGGCTGTTCGCCTTCTCCGGAATTTCCAAACAGCTGGTAGACTTCGTTATCGGCCTGAACCTGAATCCGACCATGTTCTGCCTGATCGTAGCCATCATCCTGCTGATTTTCGGTACCTTCCTGGAAGGTATTGCAACGGCTGTACTGCTGGTTCCGGTACTGTGGCCCATCGCCCAGTCCCTGGGAATCGACGTTATCCACTTTGGTATGATCGTTTCGATCTCC
This sequence comes from Clostridiales bacterium, assembly GCA_019420425.1. Taxonomy (GTDB): domain Bacteria; phylum Bacillota; class Clostridia; order Lachnospirales; family Lachnospiraceae; genus JAHZHG01. The sequence goes on along the minus strand of JAHZHG010000151.1, from coordinate 798 downwards.
AACGTTATCGGTACGATGACGCCGCCGGTTGCGGTGAACATTTTCTCCGCGGCCAGCGTATCCAAACTGAAAATGGGCGCCATTGCCAAGGGCCAGATGCCGTTCTTTATCGGCTATGTGGCAATCTTCTTCCTGGTAGTGCTGTTCCCGGTATTTTCTACCATGTGGCTGTAAAAACAATATAACAATAGCTGACCCTCAGAATCCTGCATACAAACGGCTCTGAGGGTCAAGTCGCAGACAGAAAAATAAAAGGAGGTTATCTTTTATGCAGAATCTGGAAAATAAGGCGAGAATGGAGAAATGGAAGGTACAGTCCTCCGATCAGCCGGGCTTTCATGCCGTAATCACCCCGGAGACAGCAGAGTGCAGGGAGGAGCATATCTACCGCCTGAACCTGCTCAAAGGCGATTCCTATGAGCTGAAATCCGGAGAGCTGGAAATCCATCCGGTGCTGATCGAGGGAGCGGCCAGGCTGAGCAATCATGAGGTGCTGAATCAGGAAATGAGCCGCTTTGACGCCTTTTACATTCCGGCCAATGACAGCGTCACGATCACCGCGGTAGAGGACTGCTTCTTCTACATTGCAGGCGCAAAATACGAAGGCTGCGGACATGCCTTCTTCCGCAAATTTGAGCCGGACGCTCCCATCGGGGATATCCATCAGATCCACGGCAAAGGCGTGGGCGAGCGTGAGGTATACATGACGCTGTCCGACAAGGACGAGGCCTCCCGTCTGATTGCCGGCGTGACCTGGAGCCGCGAGGGCACCTGGACTAGCTGGCCGCCTCATCAGCA
>JAHZHG010000150.1 GCA_019420425.1 Clostridiales bacterium | reverse complement strand
TACCTTTCAGGCATCCCAGAATTTAGCCGTAGTGAATGTGGTGCATAAAGAATACTTTTCAGGCCCCTTTTTCACATTACTCGTGATCGCTTAACTAAGTGACATTGGGCATTTGCCTCTGATAACAAAATTTGATATTTAGAGAACTCTATCAGGGAGTTCTCTTTTTCATGTTAAATTTGGTAAAATAGAAAATGTTCACCATGTTTTATTCGGTACCTTTTCTGCAAGGGTATGGAAATCAATGGTGGGTTTCATTGCCCACTGTTGCTATATTGAAATATTGTTAAAAGCAAGGGATTGCAGAAACGAGTGGAGAATTGTATGTGCGTACAGCGATTGAATGTGATACGAGAGATTGCGGAGAAGAATGCATTGAAGGAAACAATTTATATATAAATGGTATCAAAGGGATTTAGAAAAAATTAAGAAAAGTCAGATGGAAGAGGAGACAGCTTTGCAGTATACTATAATTCATATATTACCCGACATTATGTCAGTATTCTTTTTAAGACACTACACAAATTAGTTTTAAATTCCAAGCGGCAGGAGGACAGGCTATGATTAGAACAGAAAATAAAGAGATATCTAAAGCAGATATTCATATCCCGAAAAATTTTTGGAAGTATTATGATCTTTATAGGCGCAGACACATTTCTTTAGATGAATTTTCCGGAAAATCTGGAATCGAAAAAGAAACTATAATATTTTATTTGAGTACCATTTGAACGAGAAAATAGAATATGTTATAATATGTTGGATTTAGTTTGTATGGGAGCAAAAAATGAACGTTAGAGATTATATAGAAGATGATTTATTGGGGAGATTTGCGTTTTATAATTATAATCATGCAATTGAAATTATATCTCAGGCTTTTCCAGAAGAATGGAATGATGTGGTTACATGTCTTAGAAATTTGAGCATTACAATAGAGGAGCTGAGGGAAGCTGGAGGTAATGAAACAAATATACCAAAGAAATTTGATGATGTTCTATATCCTAGAGGATGGCGTGAGATTAAAATTTCTGGAGATTTGCATATAAAGTTTTACCCTCGCCAGGCAGATCAGAGAGGAAGATTTTCACAGGAACCTTATGAAGAAAAAATTGTGAAGGGATATATTGATGGTCATAACATAGATTTTCTCAAAGGCAGAGTTGCATTTGATTTGGAATGGAATAGCAAGGATCAGACATTTGATCGGGATTTGCTGGCAATGAGAACATATTATGATTGTGATATTATTAGTGCAGGTATTATTATCACAAGAGAAAAAGAACTTAACGATGTATTTGATACAGTTTATGATTTTGATAAAAGCAAAGGACAGTGGAAATCGATTAAACGGAAATACGGTGCAAGTACTACATGGATAGGGAAGCTTATATCAAGATTAGATTCCAGGAGAAATGGTGGGTGCCCTATCCTTGCTGTAGGAATTAAGAAGCCCTGTATTGTGGATTGGAAAGAGGGATTTATAGATGAACACAGTAGATGATACGATAAAGAATTTGCTGAATTTTTGTGGAAATAAGAAATATTCGACAATATATGCAGATCCCCCTTGGCGATTTCAGAATCGAACGGGAAAAGTTGCTCCTGAGCATAAACGCTTAAATCGTTATGAGACGATGACGCTTGAGGAAATAGAAAAGCTGCCAGTGTCAGACATTGCCGCAGATAAAAGCCACTTGTATTTGTGGGTGCCAAATGCCCTTTTGCCGGATGGGCTTGCAGTGATGAAAGCTTGGGGATTTGAGTATAAAAGTAATCTTATATGGGAAAAAGTAAGAAAAGATGGTCAACCGGATGGCAGAGGAGTTGGATTTTATTTTAGAAATGTGACGGAAATTTTGCTATTTGGAATAAAGGGAGATAGAAATCGGACGTTGGATCCGGCACGTTCGCAAGTTAATTTAATTCGCACCATGAAGAGAGAGCATTCAAGAAAACCTGACGAAATGGTTAAACTCATCGAACGGTGTTCTCCAGGCCCATTCCTGGAATTGTTTGCGAGAGGCGCCAGGGACGGATGGGATATGTGGGGGAACCAAGCGACGGACGAGTATGAACCTACCTGGGATACATATAAAAACCATACGGTAAGTGTTGCAGGAAAATAATTGTCTCTTTTCATTTTATCAAAAGTCATTCGGTTGATGTAAATTAGATACAAATATGATTTATACTCTCCTTAATAACACCAATAAGGAGGATAAATCGTGAACAGGAAAAAATTAAGAAGCATGTGCGTAATCATCTGCCTTGTGAGCCTGACCGGATGTGGAGACAGGGAAGCAGGCGGTATTGAGCAGGAGACGAAGTCGGCTGTAGAATCGCGTATAGATGAAAACGGGAACATAGTCGATAAGGATGGGAATACGTTTGACAGAGAAGGCGGCTGGCAGGTGCCGGTGGGCGGACATGTGGATGCAAAAGGCCGTATCATTGACCGGAATGGAAATGTGATGGGCGGAGGCGCTGTAGTCGGTTCTAAAGGATAAATAAAATTGTATACGGACATTTTACCCCGGGGCAAACGCTTCCGGGGGATTTTTTGATGCAGAAAAGAAATTGAAAAAAAGAATTGACTTTTTTTGCATACTATGGTATAAAAAGAAGGTAGCTGTTTTACAGATACACTTAGGGGATTGGTCAAATGGTATGACAGGAGTCTCCAAAACTCTTAGCGGGAGTTCGATTCTCTCATCCCCTGTACGAAAGCCTCGGTATTTACCGAGGCTTTTTTGTACCTGGAATATGACGTATACACTTCTCTTCCACAGGATTACCGGGGAATCCTCCGCGCGGGCTTACAGCTTTTGGTCATCGGGTGAGGGGACATATGCGGCAATATCCTCTATGCGGCAATTTAAAATTCGACAGAGGTCATTGATTGTGGTTGTATTCAGCGGCTTATTTTTCCTTAATTTGTCAATGGTGGCGCTGGAGATGTGATGCCGGTGAATTAAGGTGTACGTAGTTTCAGAAGAATTTTTCAGCGTATTCCAAAAGGGCGTGTAGTTTATCATTTTTTTCCTCCTTTGCCAATCTATAGAAACAGCATAAGATATAGTTTTAATCTTGACTATAGTCATTAAAATAACTATAATTTTGGCAAGGAGGTTGAAATTATGGAAGATCAAATAAACGAACAAATGAAAAAGGTTGAGAAATTCGGAAAGATGACAGACGAGGAATTCTACGACGAGTTTATCTCAGAAGCGCCCATTGAAGATCAGGCAGAATTTATGCAGGACTTTCCGGAATTTATGACAAAAGAGAAAAAGTAAGGGAACAGTAAGAAACAGTAAGGGAAACAGAAAAAGGCCCGGACAGATTCAGAAAAGAATCCTCCGGGCCTTGTCATGGCCTGTTTATTTTTGCGCTTCCGTCTGATTTTTCTGGTAAATCAGCATCAGGCCTTTCAGCAGAAGGGCATCGTCCAGGATCACCTCGTGAACACAATGGGGAATGATACGGCCGGCCAGCCCGCCGGTGGCGACGACGGTGGCCTTCTGTCCAAGCTCCTTCTCAATGCGGGATACGACTCCGTCGATACAGGCAGCCTGACCGTAAATAATTCCGCTCTTCATACATTCAATCGTGTTTTTCCCAATTACCCGTTTGGGCGATTCCACGCTGATGCGGGGGAGCTGGGAGGTGTTGGCGGTCAGGGAGTCGAGAGAAATCTTGACGCCCGGCAGAATCATTCCTCCGATGTAGTTTTTTCGATCATCCACTACGGAGATCGTGGTGGCGGTTCCCATGTCAATGATGACCAGGGGGAGCGGATATTCAGCAATTCCGGCCACGGCATTTACCACCAGGTCGGCTCCCACCTGGGCGGGATTATCCATGAGGATGTTCAGCCCTGTTTTGACTCCCGGGCCGACTACGGTAACTGGCTTGCCGGTGATTTTCTGTACCGCATCCCGGACCAGCCCGGTTACGGGCGGCACCACAGAGGAGATAATCGAACCCTCAATCGCGGAGGGGGTAATGCCGTACATCTCTAACACGGTTTTAAAGCCAATGGCATATTCCAGCGCGGTCTTTGTGCTGTCGGTGGAGAGGCGCTCCACGAATGCGGGCTTCAGCCCATCCATGCAGCCGATGACTGTATTGGTGTTTCCGATGTCAATTGCGAAAATCATAATTGCCTCCAAATGCTTATGCTTTTGCCTGCTTCAGTACAGGGATAAACCGCGCTTTGTATAAAGCAGCGCCCACCGCTCCGGTAATGATGGTGGAAGAAACCATTTCACATACGGCGTTCACGCCTACGAAGGTACAGATGAACACGATAATGTTTCTTCCTCCGATCAGTTCCTGGACATACTCCGTATTTCCGAACAGCACCACCAGAGCAGTCATAAACAGCGCCGTATTCAGAAAAGCAGAAAAGAATCCGGTAACAGCGCAGGCGACATAGGTGTTGGCAGTTTTTCTTACCCCGCGGAAAATGTAGCCGATCAACAGGCCGTCGAGTACACGGGGAACAAAGCGCTGGACAAAGGCCAGAAATGGATTAATGTCGAACAGGATGGCTCCCATTGCACTGGTTCCGCCTACGCCGATACACTGCAGAAAGCTGGTCAGGCCAAAGACGCCTCCGGTGATTGCGCCGCCTGCCGGTCCCAGAGTGATCGCGCTGATTGCGACCGGGATTACGTTGAAGCTGATGGCCAGCGGGCCGATATTCAGATATCCCAGCGGCGTGTAGGACATCAGCAGCAGGATTCCGGTCATCAGACCGAGCATAGCGAGTTGCGTGGTGCTAAGTTTGGTTTTCATATTCAGTTTTCCTCCTTGTTATTATTCCCTTGTGCGAACAGGAACCGGCAAAGACCGTGCACAGCCAGAAAGGTTACCATCCGTTTCCGGTATGATACCTGGTGCAGGGAACAGCCATATTCCTGCCAGACGGGGATACAATACAATTACACCGGAAGTATACCATGATCTTTGCTTTCGCACAATAGATTTCAAAAATAAAAATAGCCGAAACCGGTTTACAGCCGCCCTGGCGGATGATAAAATTTGTGGAAGAACCAAAAAAGTAAACATGAGGAGAACAGTCATGCTGAAAGGAAAAACCATCATTCTGGGTGTGAGCGGAAGCATTGCGGCATACAAGGCGGCCGCCCTGGCCAGTCTGATCAAAAAATATCATGCAGACGTGCATGTGATTATGACAGAAAACGCAACGAAGTTTATCCATCCCATCACCTTTGAATCCCTTACCGGGAACAAATGCCTGGTGGATACCTTTGACCGGAACTTCGAGTTCAAGGTGGAGCATGTGGCTCTGGCCAAGCAGGCGGATCTGCTGATTGTCGCCCCGGCGACGGCGAATGTGATCGCTAAGCTGGCCCACGGGCTGGCCGACGATATGCTGACAACGACGGCCCTGGCCTGTACCTGCCCGAAGCTGGTAGCACCGGCGATGAATACGCGAATGCTGAATAACCGGATCACCCAGGACAATATTGCCCTGCTGAGAAAATACGGAATGACGGTGATTGCGTCTGCCGTAGGCTATCTGGCCTGCGGGGACACCGGCGCAGGGAAGATGCCGGAGCCGCCGGTGCTTATGGAATACATCCTCCGGGAGCTGGCCCATGAAAAGGATATGCGGGGAATAAAGGTACTGGTGACGGCAGGGCCGACCAGAGAGGCCATTGACCCTGTACGCTATATTACCAATCACTCCACGGGAAAGATGGGATATGCTATTGCCCGCGCGGCTATGGAGCGCGGGGCAGAGGTGACCCTGGTTACCGGAAGGACCGCCATTGCTCCTCCGCCCTTTGTAGACGTAGTTCCGGTGGTGACGGCCAGAGAGCTGTATGAGGCAGTGACCGCACGCTCGGCAGAGCAGGATATGATCATCAAGGCAGCCGCGGTGGCGGACTACCGCCCGGCCGAGGTATCAACAGAAAAGGTAAAAAAGAAGGACAATGAGATGAGCATTGCCCTCACCCGCACCGAGGATACCTTAAGCTACCTTGGCAGCCACAAGCCGCAGGGGCAGCTGCTGTGCGGCTTTGCCATGGAAACCAGCGACATGGAGGCACACGCCCGGGAAAAGCTGGTGAAAAAGAATCTGGATATGATTGTGGCGAACAATGTAAAGGTGGCGGGCGCAGGCTTTGGCACCGACACAAATGTAGTCACGCTGATTACGAAGGAGACAAATGAGAAGCTGCCAATCATGAGCAAGGAGGCGGTAGCCGGCGAGATTCTGGACCGGCTGCTGGCGATGAAGAAAGGAAAATAAAGAATGAAGTGCTACGAAACCGTATGGGAAATTTTTAATCTGTGCGCAAATAACCAGATGCGGGACGTGTTTTTCGACGAAATAGAGACGGATGATATCGAGGGATTTTTGAAACAGAAATTTGCGGGGAAACAGGTTACATTTGAAAAGACCGTGCTGGAGAACGGAACGATTATCTATGATATTGATGCGTCAGGCATCCGTCAGCGGTACTCGTTTACGGAAATATAGGTGGACGATATGGATCAGATATTGCAGGAACTAGAGAATGAGGGAATCAGCAGCGGGCTTCTGGCTGACCTGGAAAAATTCAGGCAAAGCTGGCCGGTTGACGAGGCATGCCGAAGCCGTCTGACGGCCCCGCTGATTCCGTTTTACGGAAAAGAGCTGTTTGAGATGGCTGCGTATGCCCTGCTCCAGGGAGAGCATGTGCTGCTGTCCGGCTCCAAGGCGACAGGAAAAAATGTGCTGGCGGAAAATCTGGCATGGGTGTTCGGCCGGCCGCTGTATAACATTTCCTTTCATGT
>JAHZHG010000015.1:10445-18568 GCA_019420425.1 Clostridiales bacterium | reverse complement strand
AATCGGCCATAAGAGCCGTTCCGGGCAGCTATTACGAAGGCGCGCTGGCATTGGGCGCAGATAAAGAAAGAAGCATATTTTTTGCCGTGCTGCCTGCAGCGAAGTCCGGTATTTTGGCCGGAGTTGTGCTGGGCGTTGGCAGAGCCATCGGAGAGACCATGGCGGTAATCATGATCGCCGGCAACCAGCCGAAAATGCCGGACAGCATATTAAAAGGGGTACGTACCCTTACCGCCAATATTGTTATGGAGATGGGGTACGCCACGGATCTGCACCGGGAGGCGCTGATTGCCACTGCAGTAGTACTGTTTGTCTTTATTTTATTGATCAATCTGCTTTTATCTGTGCTGAAAAGGAGGGCGGACGCATGAAGCCAAAACAGAAAAAAGTCATTCATCCGGTGTCTGTCCTGCTGAAAATTCTGGTGTGGTTTTCTGCGGCGGTGACGATAGGTGTATCTCTGTTTTTGATTTGCTATATCCTGATTAAGGGTATTCCGCATCTGTCGCCGGAGCTGTTTGCCTGGAAATATACCTCAGATAACGTATCGATGATGCCGGCAGTCATCAATACCCTGATTGTCGTAGGCATTACCCTTCTTTTAGCCGTGCCGCTGGGAATTTTTGCGGCGATTTATCTGGTGGAATACGCAAAGCGGGGAAGCAGGCTGGTTAAGCTGATCCGGATAACGGCGGAAACCCTCTCGGGTATTCCGTCTATTGTATACGGCCTGTTTGGTATGCTGTTCTTTGTCACGTATCTGCACTGGAACTATTCCATCCTGGCCGGAGCCTTTACCCTGGCCATCATGATCCTGCCAACGATCATGCGTACTACGGAGGAAGCGCTTCTGGCTGTGCCGGATTCCTACCGGGAGGGCAGCTTCGGACTGGGCGCAGGAAAGCTGAGAACGGTTTTTCGCATTGTGCTGCCTACGGCAATTCCGGGAATTATGGCCGGCGTAATCCTGGCAATCGGCAGGATCGTCGGAGAGACGGCGGCGCTGATTTACACGGCGGGTACGGTGGCGGAAATTCCCAAGAACCTGCTTTCGTCCGGGCGCACGCTGTCTGTACATATGTATCAGCTGTCCAACGAGGGACTGCACGTGGATCAGACGTACGCTACCGCAGTAATTCTGCTGCTCACCGTTATCCTGATCAACTGGGCGTCTGGCGCGATTACCAGACATTTCACGGCAAAAGCTTCGCCCCAGTAGGAATGAACTTAAGGAGAAGATGGAATGAATAAGTTTGAAATAGAAAACCTGGATCTGTTTTACGGCGATTTTAAGGCGCTAAAGCAGATCAATCTGGGAATTGCGCCAAAGAAAATCACGGCGTTTATCGGGCCCAGCGGATGCGGAAAATCTACGCTGCTAAAGACACTGAACCGGATGAACGATCTGGTGGAGGGCTGCCGGATTCAGGGAAACGTACTTCTGGACGGCGATGATATCTATGGAACCATGGATGTGAACCAGCTGAGAAAGCGGGTGGGTATGGTATTCCAGAAGCCCAATCCCTTCCCGATGAGCATATATGACAACATTGCCTATGGCCCCCGTACCCACGGAATACGGAGCAAGGCGAAGCTGGATGAGATTGTGGAAACCTCACTTAAGCAGGCGGCAATCTGGGATGAGGTAAAGGACAGGCTGAAGAAAAATGCGCTGGGTATGTCCGGCGGACAGCAGCAGAGGCTCTGCATCGCCCGGGCGCTGGCCGTTGAGCCGGAGGTTATCCTGATGGATGAGCCTACTTCCGCCCTGGATCCGATTTCCACCTCTAAGATTGAGGATCTGGTACTGGAGCTGAAGGAGAAATATACGATTGTGATGGTAACCCATAACATGCAGCAGGCGGCCAGGGTTTCTGATGAGACGGTTTTCTTCCTTCTGGGGGAGATCATTGAACACGGCGCGACGGAGCAGCTGTTTTCCAACCCCAGGGAAAAGAAAACGGAAGAGTATATTACAGGAAGGTTCGGTTGATCATGAGAGATAGATATAACAAAGAGCTGCGTGAGCTGAATCACGAGCTGGTGGAGATGGGAACCCTGATCGAGCAGGCGATCACCGTTGCCATTTCTGCGCTGACTAACCAGGATGAACAGGCGGCGCAGGAGGTAATCGCATTTGATGAGGAAATTGACCATCAGGAAAAGGCGATAGAGACCCGCTGCATGAAGCTGATACTCCAGCAGCAGCCGGTGGCCGGGGATCTGCGGGTGATTTCCTCCGCATTAAAAATGGTAACGGATATGGAGCGGATCGGCGACCATGCGTCAGATATCGGCGAACTGGTGCTTCTGCTTGTCGGGGAAAGCTACATCCTGGATATCCGCAATATCCGGCAGATGGCAAATGAGACGATGGATATGGTGGTCAAAAGCATTGAGGCCTTTGTACAGAAGGATCAGGCGATGGCCCGCTGGGTAATCGCCCACGACGACATCGTAGACGACCTGTTCAACACGGTAAAAAAAGAGCTGATTACCCTGATTAACCAGGATATGGCCTGTGGAGAACAGGCGACAGACCTGCTGATGGCAGCCAAATATTTTGAACGCATCGGGGATCATTCGGTAAACATTGCCGAGTGGGTGATCTACTCGCTGACCGGACGGCACGTGAAGGAAAATCGTTGACAATGTTCCGTAATTCTGTTAGTCTTTTCAAAAGAAGTGCAGATAAAAATGTGCGCTTCTTTTTTTCACAACCTGGAAATACTGTTATAGAAAAGGGACAACAGGAGGAACGGCAATGGATATGTTGTTTCATGTGTTATTTTTACTGGCGGGCTTTGTCCTGCTGATTAAAGGAGCGGATTTTTTCGTCAGCGGCAGCTCGGATCTGGCGAAGGTCTTTAAGATCCCCAGCCTGATTGTGGGGCTTACCATTGTGGCTATGGGTACCAGCGCGCCGGAGCTGGCGGTCAGCATTTCGGCGGGGATCAAGGGAGCCAACGAGATTGCGATCAGCAACGTGATCGGCTCCAATCTGTTTAACCTGCTGATGGTGCTGGGTATCTGCTCAGTGATTAAGCCTGTGGCGGTAAAACGGGAAATCTGCAAAAAAGACTTTCCGTTTTCTATTCTGCTGGCGGTGGTATTGGCATTGATGATTTCCGACCGGATCTTTGCCGGCACCTTTCCCGGACCCATTGGCGAGGTGGGGATCAGCGAGACATCCGGTGTGATCAGCCGGGGCGATGCGGCCATCCTGCTTTTGCTGCTGGTATTTTTCATGTATATTACCATTACCAATGCGTTGAAGCAGCGTCAGGATATGGCCGAGGCGCCTGGAAAACGGCCGGTATGGCTGTGCCTTGTACTGATTGCGGGTGGGCTGGCGGCGATCATCTTCGGAGGGGATATTGTAGTCGATCAGGCATCCTACATTGCCCGGGCATGCGGAATGAGCGATACGCTGGTGGGACTGACCATTGTCGCCATCGGAACCTCCCTGCCGGAGCTGGTGACCTCCATCACCGCATCGCGAATGGGAGAAAACGATATTGCCGTGGGAAATGCCCTTGGCTCCAATATTTTAAATATCCTGGTTATTCTGGGTGTCTCTGCCATGCTGAACCCCATCGCAGCGACGGCGGCCTCGGTCATTGACCTGGCAATTCTGACCATCGTCAGCGTATACACATATGTGATGGCGATTGTACAGGGAAAAATCAGCCGTGGAGTGGGAATTTCCATGGTAACGATTTATTTCGTGTATTCCGTTTATATTATCCTCAGGTAGCAGCGGCGGGAAACTTTACACAGATTTTACATTGAAATCTCCTGCATTTTACAATCCGTGAATAAAGTGGGAAGTAAGGACCACAATACATTACAGATGATTGTATAATATGGAGGAAACGATGGATTTTTTTAGTGTGTTGACGATGCTTGGCGGTCTTGCTCTGTTCCTTTATGGAATGGATGCGATGGGAAAAGGCCTGGAAAAGGTTTCCGGAGGAAAGCTGGAACGGATTTTGGAGCGGCTGACGTCTAATCCGCTGAAAGCGGTGCTCCTTGGCGCGCTGGTGACTATGGTGATCCAGTCCTCATCGGCCACAACGGTTATGGTTGTGGGCTTTGTAAACTCTGGTATCATGAACCTGTATCAGGCGGTGGGCATCATCATGGGCGCCAACATCGGTACAACGGCTACCTCATGGATTTTAAGCCTGGCGGGTATAGAGAGCAGCAACTTTTTTATCCGGCTGTTGAAGCCCTCTTCGTTTTCTCCGATTCTGGCAGTGGTGGGCATTGTTTTTTTGATGTTTTCCAAAAAAGAGCGGAAGAAGGACGTGGGTACCATTCTGGTGGGCTTTGCGATCCTGATGTTTGGCATGGAGACAATGAGCGGCGCGGTCAAGCCTCTGGCTAATGTGCCGGAATTTACCAGTATTCTGACGATGTTTTCCAATCCCCTGCTGGGTATGCTGGCCGGCGCCGTGTTGACCGCAGTTATCCAGAGCTCCTCTGCGTCTGTGGGTATCCTTCAGGCGCTCTGCATGACCGGTGCGGTCAGCTTTGGAACGGCGCTTCCGATTATCATGGGACAGAATATCGGTACGTGTGTGACTGCGATTCTCTCCAGTATCGGCGCGAATAAAAATGCAAAACGTGCGGCGCTGATCCATCTGTATTTTAACCTGATCGGCACCGTGCTGTTTATGGCCGTATTCTATACGGTTAATGCGTTTGCCCATTTTGCGTTTTTGGATGAAGCGGCAAACGCGGCGGGCATTGCGGTGGTGCACAGCACCTTTAATATTGTGGCGACGCTGGTGCTTCTTCCGTTTTCCCGGGGGCTGGTAAAGCTTTCCATGCTTACGGTGAAGGACAGGGCAGAGTCCGGACAGGAGACAAAAGGCGCCCGGCCGGAGGACGGCTTCCGTCTGCTGGACCCGATTTTCCTGGAATCTCCGGGATTTGCGGTGGAGCAGAGCAGAAATGCGGCCATTCAGATGGCTGAGCTGTCCCAGCGCGCAATCGGCCAGGCCATCGATCTGGTGGGCAATTATGACGAAAAGCGGGCGGAAGAGGTTTACGCGATGGAGGATCAGGCTGACCGGTATGAGGACGAGCTGGGTAATTATCTGGTGAGGGTGAGCAACAAGCCGCTGAGCGAGCATGACAGCCGGCTGGTATCCGTACTGCTCCACTGCATCGGCGATTTTGAACGGATTTCCGACCATTCCATCAATATTGTGATGGCGGCCAGGGAAATGTATGATAAGCAGATCGCTTTCTCTGAGCAGGCAGGGGAAGAGCTGAAGGTATTTTTCAATGCCATTAAGGAGATTGTGAATCTGATGGTGGAGACCTTCCGACAGGAGGATATGCAGGCGTCTATGGCCGTGGAGCCGCTGGAGGAGGTCATCGATATTCTGAATGATGAACTGAAGGAGCGCCATATATCCCGGCTGCGCCAGGGAAACTGTACCATTGAGCTGGGCTTTATTCTGTCGGACATTACGACCAATCTGGAGCGCGTATCCGATCACTGCTCCAATGTGGCAGTGAGCATGAGACAGATTGCGGTGCACAAGGACGGCGCCCACGGCTACCTGGGCCGGATGAGGGAGAGCAACAATGCCCAGTTCAGAAGAAAGGTGAAGGAATACGAAGCGGTTTACAGTCTGGATTAATCCGCTGCAGCGGATAAGGAGGCGACAGTCATGGCACTGATCTATGTGGTAGAGGACGATGAAAACATACGGGAAATCGAGAGCTTTGCGCTGAAAAACAGCGGCTACCGGGTTACCGATTTCTCAAACGGAAAGGAATTTTACCGGAAAGCAGTAGAGAAGGTGCCTGATCTGGTGCTGCTGGATATTATGCTGCCGGATATTGACGGCCTGACCCTGGTGCAGAAGCTGAGAGGGCGTGCAGAGACGAAAAAGGTGCCGATTATCCTGGTGACGGCCAAGACAATGGAGATTGACAAGGTAAGAGGGCTGGATATGGGCGCGGATGATTACATCACCAAGCCCTTTGGCGTGATGGAACTGATTTCCCGGGTAAAGGCGCTGCTGAGGCGCAGCCAGGCGGCAGGAGAGGAAAAGCTGCTGTCCCTGGGGAACATTTTCCTGGATGGGGAAAAGCGTATGGTCTATGTGGACGACGAGGCCTGCGAGCTGACCTATAAGGAGTACGAGCTGCTTAAGCTGCTGATGAAAAACGCGGAAATCGTTATGCCCAGAGATGTGATTATGGAACGGGTCTGGGGGATTGACTTCGAGGGTGAATCCAGGACTCTGGACATGCATATCAAAACGCTGCGCCAAAAGCTGAAGGGAGCCGGAAGCATGATCCGTACTGTCCGGAATGTGGGATACATAATGGAGCCGAAGCAATATGAAAAAGAAAATTAATTCTTATTTCCTGCTGGTATCTGCCGTGGCGATTGGCGCCACGCTTGCGCTGGCCATTGCAGTATTTCACGATCTGTTCCGGCAGCAGGTGATGGATGACCTGAAAAACTATGCGCATGTACTGCAGAGCGCGTGGATGGAGGATAAGGAGCTGGGAATGTACGATCCTTCTCTGGACAAGCTGCGGGTTACGGTGATCTGTGAGGACGGTACGGTAGTCTATGACAGCTACGCCGACCAGGCAGAGATGGAAAACCACCGGACCAGGCCCGAAGTGGAGCAGGCCTTTCAGGAAGGGGAGGGCGAGGCGGTGCGCCGCTCCAGCACGATCGATAAGGATACGTTTTACTATGCGGTAAAGATGGAAAACGGGGCTGTCCTGCGCGCGGCCAAGGAGGCCAGCAGTATCTGGGCCGTATTTATCCGGGCGCTGCCGGTCAGTATAGGCATTGCCCTGCTGTTGTTCTTCCTGTGTATGCTTCTGGCCCATGTGCTGACCAGGAGACTGATCGAGCCGGTGGAGCAGATGGCAGAAAATATGGATCATCCGGACGGAACGGTTTACCGGGAGCTGGTTCCCTTTATTACCATGATCCGGCAGCAGCACGCCGATATCCTAAAGGCGGCAAAGGTGCGGCAGGACTTTACGGCCAATGTTTCCCATGAGCTGAAAACGCCGCTGACAGCCATTTCCGGCTATGCCGAGCTGATCGAAACCGGTATGGTAAAGGAGGAGGACTCCATGCGTTTTGCGGGTGAGATCCACCAGAACGCAAACCGCCTGCTGACGCTGATCAACGATATCATCCGCTTATCCGAGCTGGACGATGCGTCAGCGGAAATTCCCATGGAGCGCCTGGATCTGTATGAGGTAGCCCGGCAAAGCCTGGATATGCTGAAGCTGTCCGCCCAAAAGCACGAAATTATCCTGGAGCTGGACGGCACCTCCTGCTTTATTGAAGGAAACCGCGGCATGATCGAAGAGGTGATCTGCAATCTCTGCGATAACGGCATCCGCTACAATAATAAAGGCGGGAAAGTCATGGTTTCCGTATGGAACAAGCCCGAGCAGGTCGTCCTGTCCGTGCGCGATACCGGTATCGGCATATCCCCGGAGCATCAGGAGCGGATATTTGAACGGTTCTACCGCGTAGACAAAAGCCGTTCCAAGTTAACCGGCGGCACCGGTCTGGGGCTGGCCATCGTCAAACACATCGTCGCCCAGCACCACGCGGAGCTGCGGGTGCAGAGCGAGGTAGGAAAGGGAACAAAAATCCTCATCTACTTCCCGCGGGCGCATGTATGAAATATGGAAAGCAACAAAATGAATATAATTCACATAAAAGAAATGTAGTATAATATACATGCTGTTGACTCTTTCCAGCGGGAAGGAGGTGGACGCATGGAAGGAATAGTTGCCTTCGCAGCTTCTGTTATGGCAGGTGTGATATGTCATCTCATTTGCAAATGGTTAGACAGAAAAGATCGAGACAGCTAACCTGGGTTAGTTTCACCCTGACGAAACAAAAGAAAGCACCGGAGAGTACGCTCCGGTGCTTTCGCTTTCATGTGTGGACACATGGACTAGTTGCCTTCAAGTCATCTCTATTATAATATACCGATCAGCTCAATTCAAGTATAACCGCTCTGATATTTTGTATTCATTTTGTTGCAGGAAAAATCTTCTTGACAAAACCGGATATTTCGTGTAGAATGACTTCTGTCGCGTAGCTGATTTGA
>JAHZHG010000015.1:7305-10435 GCA_019420425.1 Clostridiales bacterium | reverse complement strand
CCAGCCTTCCAAGCTGGATACGTGGGTTCGATTCCCATCACCCGCTTTTTTGCTGCCCAAAATCAGCCGGCTTAAGGAAAAGTTAATAACTTTTATCCCTTCATATTAACAAAAACCCGTTAAACTGAAATCAGGCAGGAAAAGGGGGGTTTTTATGTATCAGATACTGGTGTGTGACGATGACAGGGAGATTGTGGATGCGATTGATATTTATCTTACGCAGGAAGGCTTCCGGGTCTGGAAGGCGTATGACGGCCTGGAGGCGCTGGAAATTATCCGGAATCAGGATATCCAGCTGCTCCTGATTGACATTATGATGCCCAGAATGAACGGAATACGGGCCACGCTGAAGCTGCGGGAGGAGAGCAAAATTCCGGTGATTATCCTCTCCGCCAAATCTGAGGACGCGGACAAGGTGCTGGGCCTGAATATCGGCGCCGACGACTACGTCACCAAGCCGTTTAACCCGCTGGAGCTGATTGCCCGGGTAAAATCCCAGATCCGCCGGTACACAAACTTCGGCGGAGCCAGGCAGGCAGACGAGGAAGCCGTGTACTCCACCGGCGGCCTGGTGATATATGACGACCGCAAGGAAGTACAGGTGGACGGCAGGCCGGTAAAGCTGACGCCAATCGAATACAACATTCTTCTGTTTCTGGTAAAGAATCAGGGCAGGGTATTTTCTATCGAGCAGATTTATGAGCGGATCTGGCAGGAGGAGGCGGTGGGCGCAGACAATATTGTGGCTGTCCATATCCGGCATATCCGTGAAAAGATCGAGATAAATCCGCGGAATCCCCAGTATGTAAAAGTGGTATGGGGGATTGGCTACAAGGTAGAAAAGCTGTAGATACGGAGGAGACGCTATGGGCAGATGGATCTATCAAAAACCCGTAAAGCTGGCCGCAGGCATAGTGCAGGGAATACTGGCTGGTATTGTGGCGGTGTGCCTGCTGAGTATGGTGGAGTTTTACCAGGAAGGCTTTACGCTGAAGGAGCTGGACGAACCGTTTGAGCAGACAAGGAGCTTCATGCAGGAGGCATCCGCAGAGATCAGCGGACAGATCGCCGGCCGTGCAGAGTACCGCCCATTTACGACAGACGCAGGGGCGTGGGACGATGATCTCCTGATGGACATTGTAAGCGGAAAGGTCAGTCCTTATGGGGAGGAGCTGCCTGAAGGGACAACCTATCTGGTGAGTGATCTGCGTGCGTTTTCCGAGAACGGCGACTGCCAGCAGCTGAGTGACTTTCTGGAGTATCAGATGATCAATACGCCGGACGCCCTGTCCAAGGAGGAGCTGGCTGTACAGCTGAAGGCCAGAGAGACGATTCTGCCGCTGAGCGGGCAGACGCTCACCGAATATATGGAGAACCCGCAGACCGGCGAACAGTTTTACGACGCGGAGCTGTGCTGGTGGCTGGTGGATCGCAGCCAGCAGGTAGAGCGGGCCTGGCAGCGGTACCAGGAGTGCGGCGCGGGGGAGAGCCTGCCCGGCAATCTGCGGTATTTTGTCCGGGAGCAGGTATCCGGCGAGTATTACACCAACATGGAAAGCCGGCAGTACAAGAAAGCCGTAGAAGAGCTTCGCAGGGAGATGGAGGAGAACGAGAATCTCCTGCTGATTTTTGCCGGAAAGCGGAGCGGGAGCGTGATGGTTCCGGAGACGGAGGCAGGAGAGTTTTCCCGGTCCGCGCGAAAATATTTTGAGCATTACATCTTCTCCGGAAGCAATGAAGAGGTGCTGATTGCCTGTGATATTGCGTATCCGGTCAGCGATTCCATAAAGCAGCTGAAGGAAAGTATGGAGGAACAGCGGCCGCAGACCCTTTCCGCCATGGTAGGCGGCGGGATTGCGCTGCTTCTGCTGCTGGCCGGTTTCATGTATTCGTCGGCGGTGACGGGACGCACCGCAAAAGGCTCCGCGCTTCAGCTTCGTCCCATGGATCTGCGGGTGCATACGGAGCCGGCTGCCCTGCTGTACTGCCTGCTGGGCGGGCTCTGGCTGCTGGTGGCCGGGGATATCCTGATGAAAATGGCAAGAGAGTTTGACACAGTCCCTGTACTGATGCTGAGCGTAACCGTGGAATACTGGATTTTCCTGGCCGGATTTTTAAGCCTGCTGCGCAGAATAAAGGGAAAATTGCTGTGGAAAAACAGTATATGCGCCGCAGTAGCCAGGACGAGCCGGAGGGTAGCCTCCGCTAAACAGACGGTAAGCCGCCTGACTCTGGCATATTGCCTGATAGCGCTGAGCAACTGCTTTCTGGGCTATTCCCTGAGGCGGAGCGTATCTGCCGGAGTGCTGATGATTATTCTGAACGGCAGTATCCTCCTTTATCTGCTGCGGGATATGCTGGGCAGAAAGAGCGTAAAAGAAGGAATACGCCGGATTGCAGCGGGAAATCTGGAGTATAAAATCGACGTAGAAACCCTGCGGGGCGACAACCGGGAGATGGGAGAGGCGGTAAATGAGATGGGGACAGGGCTGCAGACCGCGGTGAGCGCCATGGTAAAAAACGAGCGGCTGAAGGCAGCGCTGATTACCAACGTATCCCATGACATCAAAACCCCGCTGACCTCAATCATCAACTACGTAGATCTGCTGAGGCGGGAAAATCTGGATAATGAAAAGGCCAATGGCTATCTGGATGTGCTGGAGAAAAAATCCTGGCGGCTGAAGCAGCTCACCGAGGATCTGGTGGAGGCCAGCAAGATCAGCTCCGGATGCGTGGAGCTGGAGCTGGAGCCCATCGGTATTGTCCAGGCGCTGAAGCAGGCGGTGGGTGAGTTCGAGGAGGTACTGGAGGAACAGAAGCTGGAGGTCATTCTGGAGACCGGCGAAGAACAGCCGATCATCGAGGCAGACGGGCGCCAGCTGTGGCGCGTATTCGAAAACCTGCTCCAGAACATCAAAAAGTACGCCCTTCCCGGCACCAGAGTGTATATCCTGATGCGCACCGCAGAGGAAAAGGTAACGGTGAGCTTTAAAAACATTTCCGCGCAGAGACTGAACATTCAGCCGGAGGAGCTGACCGAACGGTTTGTCCGGGGAGATTTAAGCCGCGGCGGCGAGGGCAGCGGCCTGGGCCTGTCTATTGCCAAAAGCCTTACGGAACTGATGAAAGG
>JAHZHG010000015.1:4427-7295 GCA_019420425.1 Clostridiales bacterium | reverse complement strand
ACGTATCCGTAACCTTTCCCACGCGCGTAAACTAACCATGAAAAAGCTAAAAAAACTGTGAACTCTGTGCCAGAATTATTGACACAGAGTTCTTTTGGGTTTACCATTGGGAAAGAATCAGTTCCTGAGAAAGGGTGTAAATGCAAATGAGAGATCGGTTTCAACGATTTATGTCAGGGCGGTACGGAGCAGATCAGCTGTCCAAGTTTCTGCTCGGCGTCTGTGTCGTCTGTATTGTGCTTAACATGTTTACCAGAACCAGTGTGTTTTACTGGCTGGCCCTGATCCTTCTGGTGTACAGCTACTTCCGTATTTTTTCCAGAAATCATGCCAAAAGATACAAGGAAAATCAGCAGTATCTGGGTCTGAAAAATAAAATTGTATCCAGATTCCAGCGGGAAAGAAGCTACGCCAAGGAGCGGAAAACCCATCATATTTATACATGCCCCAACTGTAAACAGAAAATCCGTGTCCCGAAGGGAAAAGGGAAAATCTGCGTGACCTGTCCGAAATGTAAGACAGAATTTGTGAAAAAGAGCTGACCGGCAGCCGCCGGAGAGGAGGCCGCATGTTTGGATATATCAATATTAACCGTTCAGAACTAAAAGTTAAGGATCTGGATAAATATCAGAGCTATTACTGCGGACTTTGTCGCCAGCTGCACAGAGAGCACGGCAGGAGAGGCCAGCTTTTGCTGAATTTTGACATGACCTTCCTGGCTATACTGATGACCAGCCTGTACGAGCTGCCGGAAAGATCGGAAAAGCGCCGTTGTATGCTCCATCCGGTGCAGCGCAAGGACTGCAGGCGCAGCCTGGCCACTGCGTATGCGGCAGATATGAACGTGCTTTTGTACTACCAGAAGTTTATGGACGACTGGAAGGACGAACGCAAAACGGCCAGAAGAGTGTGGGCAGCCACTCTGGAAAAGGATTACGAATACCTGTGCAAGCGATATCCGCGGCAGGCGGCGTCCCTGGAGGAGAATGTGGCGCGGCTTTCCGAGGCTGAGCGCAGCGGCTGTACGGACATTGACCGGGTGGCCGGATATACAGGAGCGTTCCTGGCGGAGATGTTTGTCTGGAAAGACGATATGTGGCAGGGAGACCTGCGTCAGATGGGCTTCTATCTGGGAAAATTTATTTACCTGATGGATGCCTTTGAGGATAAGGAAAAGGACCAGAAGAATGGAAGCTACAACATCTTTCTTCTGTTGGAAAAGGAAAAAGGATATACAGAAAAGGAAGCGGCCGATGTACTTTCCAGCATGATGGTGGAATGTGCAAAGGCCTTTGAGCGTTTGCCCATTCTTGAGAATGCGGAGATTCTGCGCAACATTTTGTATTCCGGAGTGTGGACAAGATATGCGGTAATACTGGAAAAACGAAGAAGGGCGGAGAAGAAGCAGCAGGAGGAAAAGGCAGGAAGAGCAGCCGGGCCTGCGCCGGCAGAGAAGCCGGCAGGCAGGCGAAAGGGCACGGACGCTCCCGGCGCACGGCAGAACGGCTGGCCAAGGAAAAAGCAGGGAAAGTGGAGCAAAGGCCAGGCAGCCCGCCGCACCGGAAACGGCCGCAAGGTGAATTAATCTAGGAGAAGAGGAAAAATACGAGATGAGAGATCCATACGAGGTATTGGGACTATCCCGGGGGGCATCGGACGAAGAGGTAAAAAAAGCATACCGCACGCTGAGCAGAAAATATCATCCCGATGCCAATGTAAATAATCCAAATAAAGCCCAGGCGGAAGAAAAATTCAAGGAGATCCAGCAGGCTTACCAGCAGATCATGAAGGAAAAGGAGCAGGGCTACAGCAGCTACGGCCCCGGCAGCAGCTACGGCGGGCAGGGCGGCTATGGCGGCGGAAATACCGGCAGCGATTACGGCGAGGGCTGGTTCGGCGGCTTTGGCCCGTTCGGCGGTTTCGGCGGCTACAGCAGCGGAGGCGGCCAGCAGCGCAGAAACGATACGTATCGGGATCCCAAGCTCCAGGCAGCGGAGAACTATATCCGCAACCAGTGCTATGCGGAGGCCCTGAACGTGCTGAAGGACATATCCACGCGGGACGGCGCCTGGTACTATCTGAGCGCTATGGCAAATGCCGGCAGCGGGAACAATGTCCTGGCCAAGGAATACGCCAGAAAAGCGGTGGGAATGGAGCCGGACAACGCCCAGTACCGTCAGCTGCTTAACCAGCTGGAAAACGGCGGCGAGTGGTACCAGTCCATGGGCAGAACCTACGGGAGCCCAATGAACTCCGGCGGAGACATCTGCATGAAGCTGTGTCTGGCCAACGTGCTGTGCAACTGCTGCTGCGCACGGCCAATGTACTGCTGATAAAGAAGAGGAGAACAGGGAAGATAATGGAATTAGAAGAACTTTGCAGCAAAATCGAACCGGCAGACCGTCAGGCCATGGAGGATTCCTGGAAGCACTGGGATTCTCTGTGCAAGCCCCTGAGGGGCTTTGGCAGGCTGGAGGAAATGGTCGTACAGCTGTCCGGGATCAGGAGAACATCCAGTCCGGAGGCGAAGAAACGCGCAGTGGTGATTATGGGAGCCGACAACGGGGTGGTGGCCGAGGGAGTCAGCCAGACCGGCAGCGAGGTTACCGCGCAGGTACTGGAGAACATGGGAGAACGGATCAGCAGCGTCTGTGTAATGTGCAGGCTGATCAACGCCGATGTAATTCCGGTAAATATCGGCATGAATGTAGACGGAAAGCATCCGGCGATCCGGAATGTACCGGTGCGCTACGGCACGGGAAATATTGCAAAAGGTCCTGCCATGACCAGGGAGGAGTGTATCCGTGCGATCCTGACCGGCGCCCGGATAGTAACGGAGCTGAAAAAGGAAGGCTACGACCTGATCCT
>JAHZHG010000015.1:3758-4387 GCA_019420425.1 Clostridiales bacterium | reverse complement strand
GTTCGGTCAGGAGGTGGAAACGGTAACCGGCAGGGGAGCCGGCCTTTCCAGCGAAGGGCTGAACCGCAAGGTAAACGCAGTCAAGTCCGCGATTTTGGTTAACCGCCCTGACCCCTCCGATCCCATTGACGTCCTCGCCAAGGTAGGCGGCCTGGACATTGCAGGAATGGTGGGCTGCTTCCTCGGGGCGGCATATGAGCAGATCCCCGCATTTGTGGATGGATTTATCTCCAGTATTTCTGCGTACATCGCAGTCACTCTCTGCCCGGCGGCAAAGGATTATCTGTTTGCCAGCCATTGCTCTGCAGAGCCGGCGGGTGCGCTGGCCATGGAACGTCTGGGACTGGAGCCGATCCTTTACGCGGGGATGCATTTGGGTGAGGCGACCGGAGCGGCAGCGGCGCTTCCGCTGCTGGATCAGGCGCTGAACGTATACTACCGGCTGCCCAGCTTTTCCGACGGAAAGGTAGAGGAATACAAGCATCAGGTATAATGCGGATGCAAAGAGAAAGAAGGAATACGCATGGAAATCGCAGATGAACAGAGAGCAGAATGGCCCTGGAAGGATTTTGGACGGCAGATACGGGCGGTGCCCAATCTTCTTTCGCTGTTTCGCCTGATCCTCATCC
>JAHZHG010000015.1:0-3748 GCA_019420425.1 Clostridiales bacterium | reverse complement strand
GGAATATCTGCGGGTGGCCATACTCGTCGCTGTTTCAGGAATAACCGATTTCCTGGACGGAAAGATTGCCCGCCGGTTTAATCAGATTACGGAGCTGGGCAAGGCGCTGGATCCGATTGCAGACAAGCTGACTCTGGGCGCTCTGGTTATCTTTTTCTCCATCCGCCATACATGGATGCTGCCGATTTTGGCGCTGATGGTGCTCAAGGAAGGCTTCATGGCCGTCATGGGCTGCCTGCTGCTCAGTAAAAAGGGGAGGAAGCTCGGCGGCGCACAGCTGACCGGCAAAGCGGCCACCGCTCTGCTGTACCTGAGCATGACCCTGTTTCTGCTATTCCCTCAAATGCCGGAGAATGTGCGTATGGTCTTTCTGGCCGCATGCTTTATTTCCATGCTGATCGCGCTGATCAGCTATATTCCGGTCTTTTACCGGATGTGGAAGGGAAAATAGCGGAAAACTGTTGCAATTGCAACGGAAAAAATGGCAAATACAAGGTATGATAAAAGTTAAAGCAGAAAAGGTATACCCTTTCGGGTATCCCAGAACTTAGCCGCAGGAAATGCGGTACATAATGCTTACAGGAGGTTTACATATGAGCATTGTTTTTGACGAATGTCTTGCAACTGGAAATGAACTGATCGACACCCAGCATCAGGAGCTGATTGCCCGGGTAAACAAGCTTACCGAAAGCCTGGAAACCCACAAGGAGAAAAACGTGGCCGTATCCACTCTGGATTTCCTGATGGACTACACCGAGTTCCACTTCGCGGCTGAGGAAAAGCTTCAGGAAGAAGCCGGCTATCCCGAGCTGGAGGCGCACAAAGCCCTTCATGCAGAATTTGTAAAAGCGGTAGGCGAGCTGAAAGAGATGCTTGAGGACGAAGAAGGCCCCAGCGACGCATTCGTAGCCGCAGTAAACAAAAACGTGGTAGAGTGGCTGACCAACCACATCCAGGTTTGCGACCAGAAGATCGCAGATTTCATCAAGGCAAAATAAAGACGGCAAAACCGGGCGTCCCTCCGTTGGCGGGGACGCCCGGTTTTACATGCCAGCTTTATTCCCCATATGGGGAAAGCCTGCGAGGGGCTGCGCCGCTATACTTCGCCGGCCAGCTCCTGCAGCGTTCCGAAGGTATACCCCATCTCTTCCCATTTCGTCAGCAGCTCATCCAGGATTTCTGCATTTGTAGAAGAGGTACTGTGCAGCAAAACAATAGCCCCCGGATGAATCCGCGGCAGCAGCTTATTAAACGCTTCTTCCTTTGTCGGCTGGTTATCCTGATACCAGTCCACATAGGCCAGGCTCCAGAAGAAGGTATGATATCCCAGCTCCTTTGCCATTTTCAGATTTGCCGTGCTGTAAATGCCCTGGGGAGGCCGGTAAAATTTTGTCATCTGTGTTCCCGTCACCTCTTCATAAAGCTTCTCAACCCCTTCCAGCTCTGCCTGAAACGCATCCATCGTGGAGATTTTGGACATATTCGGATGGGTAAGGGTATGATTTCCCACCGTATGGCCTTCCGCCACCATCCGTTTAATCAGCTCCGGCTCTGTAGAAATAAAATTTCCAACAACGAAAAACGTAGCGGAGACATTATGTTTTTTCAGCGCGTCCAGTATGGCGGGCATATTGCCGTTTTCATATCCGGCGTCAAACGTGAGATAAAGCTTTTTTTCCTCTGTGTCTGCGGCAAAATATGCATTGTACTCCTTCAGCTCTTCGATCGACGCATTGCCGACCGGCCGCTTCCCCTCCTCCTGAAAGCTCAGCCCCCAGTTCCCGCCTGAGGAAGAGGTTTCCACGAGTTGCGGCGTAAACCGGTTCACCGCCCAGGACACGGCAGTTCCCAACAGGAAGGCGGCCAGGAAAAAAACAGAGATTTTGACCATAGATATGTACCTGAAGCTGTGTTTCATATAGACCTCAGCGTGATGATTCCTTACTAGTTATATATGCAGGGACGGAGAAATTTAGTGTATAGATTTGCATGTGATTTGGCACAGCCGAAAAAAGGCCCCGGAGAGGGCGTCTCCGGAGCCTAAGCGTAGAGGGGAAAAATGGCGTTAGTTCAGCAGAGCATTCTCCAGATCCTCCAGCATAATGCCAAGGGAAGTAATACCGCCCTCAGCCAGATACCAGATTCCCGGGTTCTCCAGGATAACCATGTTGCCATTCTGATAAGCATCGGTTTTCATGATCAATTCATTCTCCATAATCTCCGGGGCAAGCTGAGCGCCGGCAGCGCTAATTGCAGAGTCACGGTCCATAACGAAGATATAATCGGGGTTCAGCGCTACAACTGCTTCAAAGGAAACTTCATTGCCGTGGGTAGGGGTGGAACTGCCCTCACTGTTGCCGGCAGCCTCAGTCTCAGCATTTTCGCTGTTCGCGCTGTCCCCGCGGCCATTACCACTGCGTCCGCTGCCGCCTTCGCTGCTGCCATCACCACTGCGTCCGCTGCCGCCTTCGCTGTCGCCGCCGCGTCCGCTGCCGCCGGCTGTTGCTGACTCGGCGCCAATATTATCAAAACCGATCTCATTGACAATCAAAGAGCAGCGGCCGTCATTGCCCAGCAGGTTGAAGCTGCCGCTGGTGCTCATGCCCAGTACGCAGGTCTTGCCCTCGGCAAACTCGGCCAGCGCAGCGATGCGGGCATCATACTGTGCCAGAAGCTCATCCACTTGCTCAGTTTCGCCAAAGATGCTGCCTATGGTTTTGGCATTTCCGCGAATAGCCTCTACCAGACCGTCGTCAGATACGGTGGTCAGACGCAGTACAGTGGAAATTTCGCTGAGCTCATCATAGTACTCGGCCATACGTCCGCCCATCAGGATCAGGTCGGGCTCGCAGGCCATGACAGCCTCCAGATCCGGTGTCTTTACCGAACCAACAATGGGAAGGTCGTCATTATAAGACTGAAGATAGGGCAGGGTAATGGTAGGCGCACCAACGATGCAGTCGCCCAGTCCCAGGTTATCCAGAATGTCCAGGTTTGCCAGATCCAGAACGACAACGCGCTCAGGCTTATACGGAACGGTAACTTCAACCACTTCACCATTGGCATCTACACCAGTTACCGCTACTTCATTCGCTTCCTCTGCTGCAGCGCAGCCGCAGATAGAAAGGGTCATAGCAGCAGCGAGGGTCAGAATCATAGACATTTTTTTCATTGTAATACACTCCTTTTTAAAAGTACTGAAAATAAATAAGTTAATAGTAAATGGACAGGGGCCTTCCTTCAATTTCCATAATTTCAAAATCTACATGGTAAATCTGTGACAGATTTTCCTTTGTCATCACCTCCTCAACCGTTCCGAACTTTGCAATCTCCCCGTCCTTAAACGCGCAAATATAGTCGGAATAAAATGCTGCATAGTTAATCTCATGCAGAACTAAAATCACCGTCTTGCCCAGCTCATCGCAGAGCCGACGGACAATTTTCATCATATTGGATGCATGGTAAATATCCAGGTTATTTGTGGGCTCATCCAGCAGGACATATTCTGTATCCTGGGCGATAACCATGGCGATATACGCGCGCGGCCGCTGGCCGCCGGACAGCTCGTCAATGAACTGATCCTGAATATCCTCAAGCTCCATATAAGAGATGGCCTGGTCGATAATCCGTTCGTCCTCCTCTGTATTATGCCCGGCGGAATAAGGAAAGCGGCCGAAGGTCACCAGCTCGCGGACAGTCAGCTTCATCTGGATATTGTTGCTCTGGGTCAGGATGGACAGGCGCTTTG
>JAHZHG010000149.1:2097-6829 GCA_019420425.1 Clostridiales bacterium | reverse complement strand
CTCCCATCTGGAGCCGGGATGTCTGGGTCGTGCCGGCAAACCCGATGCAAAAGTCCAGATAAGATTTTCTGCGGATAAACAAATATCCGACAAACTGTGCCAACAGGATTCCGACGAGAATCCATATCCGATTTAAGGGTAGCTTTTCCCCTGGGTACAGTACTGGGATCAGAAACAGATAAATCGCCATAACCATGACGGCATACGGGATCGATACCACAAAGCTGTCAAACAAGCTCCATGCCAGCAGCTTCATATATTTCTTCGTCTGTCCCAGCGTCATGGTCTGGAACCATTGTCTAAAAGCGGTCATACCGTCGTCTCCCTTCTCTTGATGGTCCACTGGTTTCTTCGCTCGTTGGCGTCCACCATATCCCGGTACATGGGGCAGGTGTCCAGCAAAGCCAAATGGCTGCCCTGACCAAGAAGCATTCCCTTCTTCATAACCAGGATCTGATCCGCTTTCTCCACTGTTTTCAGGCGGTGGGCGATGATCAGCACGGTCTTATCTTTGGCCAGCCGGGCAAAGGCTGCCTGGATCTTTGCCTCATTCTCGGCATCGGCATAGGCGGTGGCTTCGTCCAGCACCACAATGGGTGTATTTCGCAGGAACACCCGTGCAATCGCCACCCGCTGTTTTTCTCCGCCGGACAAATAGGCATCTTTCTCTCCGATTACCGTCTGATAACCTTTCGGAAGCCGCATGATCACCTCATGGATCCCTGCATTTTTCGCCGCTTCCTGCACCTGCTCCATGGCTGCGTCCCGATTTCCCATGCGGATGTTGTTCTCCACCGTATCGTGAAACAGAAAGCTCTCCTGAAAGACATAGGAGACGATATGGGTCAGCCGCTCCTGGGAAATATCCCGAATGTCCACGCCGCCGATCCGGATTTTCCCTTCTCCCGTTTCATAAAATCTCAGCAGAAGCTGCGCCAGAGTGGATTTACCTCCTCCGGAAGGGCCAACCAGCCCTGTCACGCTCCCTTGCTTCAGTTCAGCGGAAACATGGTCCACCGCTTTGACCCCGTCTACATAGGAAAAGGAGACGTCCTCAAAGGCCACGTCAAATTTTTGCGGGATCCGGCCAATTCCCTCTTTGATCTCCTGCTCCTGAAGGATTCCGTCCATCCGATTGACTCCCTCAATGATTTTGCTGGAGACAATCACCATTTGCATCATGTTCTCAATGGGTTCCTTTAATCCGCTTCCTGCCAGAAAAAACAAAACGATCACCGGTAAAATATCCAGATAGCTATCCGCATGCAGCAGCAGAAAAGCGCCGGCAGGCAGCAGGAATAAAAGCTGCGCTCCAAAAAAGGCATAATAAGCAGCCATCGGCCAGGCATTCGCCTTCGCTGTCTTTTCTACTGCCTTTACAAAACGCAGGGTATCGCCCTCATAGCGACGGAATGCACCCAGACTCCGGTTGAAGATCTTGATCACAGCCATCCCGTGTATGTACTCTACGATAGTCCCCTGCATGGCCTCCTGTGCGTCGTGCATCTCCGCCTGCAGCGCCGCTTTATCCGGCCGCGCCAGGCAGATTCCAAGAAGGATAAAGGAAATTACAATTGGAACCAACGTAACCAATGCCAGCCGCCAGTCCATGAAAAAAAGGTATAGCAGCGTAAACACCGGCGTTGCAATCGCCGCGGCAATGTCGCAGAGATGGTGGGCAATAAACGCTTCGATCTGCTCCGTGTCATCTGACATAATCTTCTTGATGCCGCCCTGGGTGGTTCCTGTAAAATAGCCGGCTGGCAGCTTCGCCAGTTTATCCATCAGCTTAAGACGCAGCTCATAAATTACCTCATAAGCCGCTGTATGCGCCAGGGCCGAAGAAATATAGGCGCAGGCGCCGTAGGCCAGCGCGGATGCCAAAGTAATACCGGCCAATAGCCCGATACGTCCCTGCGGTATTTTTGATAAATCGAAGCGCGCAGAAATCAACAGGGAAATCACGCCATAGATAGTAAAAAACGGAACCATCCGTGCTGCGGCTGACAGTACAGCCAATGTACAGGCCGCGGTCAATTTCCGTTTCTTTTTTCCTGCCAATTCCATCAGCCGGGCAAATCCGGTCTTTTTTCGGTCTTTGTCTTTTTTCATTGTGCCCTCCAGGTTAGGCCGAGCTAACTCTCTTGCAAAAATTAAAATGTCTCACTTGTGACATTCATATGGCTATGATATAATGACCCTGATGATTTGTCAATGCCCCGGAGAAAAGTGCTACAAATCGGCGTTTTTGTGACATACGGAATAGGATAACGTTGGAGGTACAAAATGATAGAAAAAACAAACCAGACGATAAACCGGGCTCAGAAATACTTTATTGACGCTCTGCTTACTTTGATGGAAGAAAAGTCCTATGAGGATATCTCGGTCTCGGAGCTTGCGGAACGGGCACAGTATGACCGACGGACTTTCTATCGGTATTTCAAATCCAAGGACGACATTCTTTGTCTGTACTATGCAGAGCTGCTCCATGAAATGGCGGAGCTGACCAATCAGAAAGGAATGCTCACCCCCCGCTCCTTCCTTCTGGCTTACTTCGAGTTCTGGGACGGACACAAGAGCTTTCTCACGCTGCTGGACAGACATCGGCTTCTTCATTTTCTTGGTGAACGGCAGGAGCTGATGATTTATCATCATGTTGGCCATCGCGTACAGGAGGATCTTCCGGATACGCTCTCTGAGACTGCAGAATTCGGTCAGTATTCCTTCTATTTCACTCAGGGCGGCCTATGGTCTGCTCTCATCTACTGGGTCCGCACTGGAATGAAGCAGACTCCTTCCGTTTTGACAGAGCATATCCTGAATACATTTATTGAAATGGAAAAGCTCATTTGTCCTCAGGCATACAGGGCGGGAATCTGAACGAATCGGATTTCCGCCCTGTATGTCATTGCTATCGATTACATCTGTTCAACCTCTGCTGGGTCCACGCCGGAGGCAAAAGCCGTCCGGGCATTTATGCTCCAACCTTCCACCCGGCGGCCTGGCGGCGCTCCACCACAAAGCGGCGGTAGATGCCCTCCTGCTTTACCAGTTCGTCGTGGGTTCCCTGCTGGACGATCTTTCCGCCGTCCACCACGAAGATTTGGTCAGCGCCCCGCACGGTTTTCAGCCGATGGGCGATCATGATGACCGTCTTATCATGGGTCAATTCGCCGATGGCCTCCACCAGCTCCTTCTCGTTCTCCGGGTCTACATTTGCGGTAGCCTCGTCCAGGACGATGATCGGGGCGTCCTTCATGATGGCCCGGGCGATGGCGATACGCTGGCGCTCACCGCCGGAAATGGAGGCGCCGCCCTCTCCGATCACTGTGTCATAGCCATCCGGAAGCGCCATAATGAAATCGTGGCAGCGGGCCTTCTTTGCCGCGTCGATCACTTCCTCTTTAGAAGCTTCTGGTTTACCAAAACGAATATTATTGGCGATGGTATCTGAGAACAGATAAGTACGCTGGAATACAAAGGAGAAATTGCGGATCAGGCTGTCGTAGTTATAATCCTTCACATCCTGGCCGCCTAACGTGACCCGGCCGCCCTGCACATCCCAGAAGCGGGCCATCAGGCTGCACAGCGTAGTCTTGCCGCTGCCGCTGGGGCCGACAATGGCCACTGTCGTCTTTTCCGGAATGGTCAGCGACACATCATCCAGAATCTTTTTCTGCTCGTAGGAAAAGTCCACATGCTCCAATGCGATATCGTAATGCTCCGGGCAAATCTCCTTGCCGTCGATGTCCATGGGTTCCACGTTCAGGATCGCATTGGCCTTTTCCACACCGATGTCAATGGAGCGGAACAGGGTGGAAAAGCTGCCTGCACTGTCCAATTGCTCAAACAAAATGAAGGAGCAAATCAGCATCAAAAGGCAGTTTGCCAGGGGAAGCGTGCCGTCCCACCAGAAGATCAGCGCTGCTGCGCATACGGCTACGCCGGTGAATTTGTTGACAAGAAACTGCAGAAATATAAACAGCACAGACGGAACCTCCATGCCAAAGGCGGCTTTGCGGCACTCCTCCACCGCACCGCCAACCTGGGTCGTGGAGTCCTTGGTCAAATCAAAGTTTTTGACCTCCGCGATTCCCTGCACATATTCCAGCACCTTGGCAACCAGGCGCTCGTCGGCATTAAATTTGCGCTGGGATACTGCCTGTTCTTCACGCTGCATCAGCGCATTGACGCCAATAAACACCAGCAGCCCGGCCAGCGTGATCAGGCCAACACGCCAGTCGTACACAAGCATCATCACGGCGATGATCCCCGCTGTCAGAAAGCCCTTGGTGGTGATCATGACCACGCGGGTTGCCACATTAGCCATATTCTCCATAGTATTGGTGGTGACAGAAGCCACTTCTCCCAGGCTGTTGGCATTGAACCAGCCCATGGGGAGATACCGCAGATGCTCTGCAATCTCGATGCGCTTGTTTGCACACGCCCGGTAGCCGCCCCGGGTCTGCAGCATGGTGGACTTCATGTTAATGAGGATCGTCAGCGCGACAGAGCCTACGAGGATAGCAAGGCTGCTCCAAAGAGTGGTCATGGTCACCTTGTTCTCCAGCAGCGCACGGATAACAAGATAAGTCGCCGGGATTCGCATGGCAGAGCAAATGGCACTGAAAACGCCCAGCCAAATAGAAGTCACAAACAGTTTGCGGTTTTCTTCCCCGCAGAAGGCAAAAAATTTTTTCAATGTCTGAAGCATTTACGCCACCTCCCCATC
>JAHZHG010000149.1:0-2087 GCA_019420425.1 Clostridiales bacterium | reverse complement strand
ATTGTCCTTGACGCTCATATGCGCTTTCCACATTTCCTGATAAAGCGGGCAGCCCTCCAGCAGCTCATCCTGGGTGCCCCTGGCGGCGATATTGCCATCCTTTACCACAAAGATCTGGTCTGCGTCCGCCACCGTGGACAGGCGGTGGGCGATAACCAGCAGGGTCTTGCCCTGAATCAGCCGGGCCAGGGCAGACTGGATAACCGCCTCATTTTCCGGGTCGGTATAGCTGGTCGCCTCATCCAGAATGACCACAGGCGCATCCTTCAGCATAGCCCGGGCAATAGAGATGCGCTGCCGCTCGCCGCCGGACAAATGGCCGCCGGAGGAACCGCAAATGGTCTGATAGCCATTCTCCAGGCTCATAATAAAGTCATGGCAGCCGCATTTCTTTGCCGCAGCGATGACCTCCGCATCTGTGGCTCCCTTTCGGCCCATGCGGATGTTGTCCATGACGGACAGGTCAAACAGATAATTGTCCTGGGATACATAGGCAATGCGGTCGGTGCATTCCTTGAGCGGGAGGGTACGGATATCCACCCCGCCCAGGGTAATGCTGCCGCTGTCTACATCCCACAGCGAAGCGACCAGACGGGCAATGGTCGATTTCCCGCTGCCGCTGGGACCCACCAGCGCGTTCACCGTTCCCGGTTCGATGCGCAGGCTGACGCCATGCAGTACTTCCTTTTCATGGTATGCAAAGCGGACATCCTTTAGTTCAATCGCATTGTCCTTCGGCAGCGCCTGTGCGGTATCGGGGCGCTGCATATCTTTTTCAGAGAGAATACCCGCTACCTCGCCCACGATCGTTCCCAGCTGGGCCAGGTCGTCTGTGTAGGAATAAGCGGTGATCAATGGCTGCATAACGCCGAAGGACAGGATGATCACGGTCAGAAAGGTTTCCACGGTCAGGGTACCGTGCATGAACAGCAGGCAACCCACGGGCAGAATACCGATGAGCGTAGACGGAAAGATCGCCATACCGGCGCTCTGCCCAAACAGGCAGCTCCGCATCCATTCGATAAAGCAGTCCGCCCCCTCCTTCGCCGCGGAAACAAATTTGGCGTAGCTGGTTTTGGACTGGCCAAATGCCTTGATGACCTCAATACCGCCTATGTACTCTACCGCCGTATCATTCAGCGCTTTGGTGGAATTTATGGCCCGCTGAAATTTGGCCTCATATCCATTGAACATGGACAGAAAGCACACGATGCCCAGGGGCAGGACAATCAGCATCGCCAGCCCCATCCGCCAATCCACCGTAAACAACAGTACCAGTACGGCAATGGCGCCCACGACGTTGGAAGTCATTTCCGGCACGATGTGGGCAAGCGTGGTCTCGACCGAATCCACCCGCTCCACGATGATGTTCTTGTAAGAACCAGAAGATTTTTCCAGTACCGTGCCAAGGGGTAGTGTCGCCAGCTTGTTCAGCAGGCGTATCCGTGTGTTTGCCAGCACATGGAAGGTCGCATGATGGGACAGTGTAGTGGAAATGGAATGCAGCGCGTAGCGCAGCACCCACCACAGCCCCATAACCAGACAGCGGTTCAGGCACCAGGCCCTGTCCGCTGTGCCGCCTATCAGGGCGCTAATCAGCTCAATCATGATAAAATACGGTACCAGCGAGCATGCCACGCCGGCCAGCGCCGCAAGTACACTAAGCAGATACTCCCCTTTGCGGGGCCCTGCCAGCTCCAGCAGCCCAGAGGCTGCGGAGCGCTTGTTCTCGGATTTGTCCTTCATTTGCTCCATCTCCTTTTAGGTTAGTTAACGCTAACTCATTTTCTTAACTAAAGGGGAATCTGTTTTCCCCTTTTTTGCAATCACTATAGCCCGGTAATCATCCGCCAGCCCGGCGTAAAGAAACCCACGATGGTCTTCAG
Organism: Clostridiales bacterium; assembly: GCA_019420425.1. GTDB lineage: Bacteria > Bacillota > Clostridia > Lachnospirales > Lachnospiraceae > JAHZHG01. The sequence goes on along the minus strand of JAHZHG010000149.1, from coordinate 201 downwards.
GTAGCGCTCTGCGTCTGCTCTGTCATATCCGTGCTCGATAGGCTGGATCAATGCGGCGCAATATGCGCTGACCAGCATGTGCATCTCATCCCGCTGCACCTCCCTCACCGCGTATCCCTGAGCGCTGCAGCCCTCTAAAAAGCACATCATTCGGTCAGTGGCCTGTTCCATCATATCATGTGCAAAGCTTTCATACGGGGT
>JAHZHG010000148.1 GCA_019420425.1 Clostridiales bacterium | reverse complement strand
CTACGCACTGCTCATAAGTAAGCTCACTCGTATTCAAACACAGATCATAATTATACGGATTCTCCCACTCCCGCCCGGTATGATACCGATAATATTCCCTCCGGTACCGGTCTGTCTGCGCGATATGCTTCTCCGCATCCTTGCGTGTCATCCCCAGCCGGTTCATCTCTGTCTCAATGCATTTTTCTTTGGAGGCGTAGATAAATACGCTTACCGCATTCGGATTATCCCGGAGGACAAAATCACACGCCCTTCCGATACAGATATAGGACTCCCGCTCTGCCAGCTCCTTCAGCACCTTGGCCTGATAGTTGAACAGGTTGTCATTGGACGTGAAATCACTGCTCTCCGGCGGAATCAGTTCTCCGTTGTATACTCTCCTGGACACCCGGTAGAGCAGCGTGTTTTTCGTCAGCTCATCCGCTTTGGCAAAGAGCGCTTCATTGATTCCGCTGTCCTCGGAGGCGAGACGCAACAGCTTCCGGTCGTACATATCGATGCTGAGGTCATCGGCAAGCATCTGTCCGATAATGGTCGCACCGCTTCCGCAGGTACGGGTAAGAGCAATTACAAAATGTTTCATTATACAGCCCCCTTTTTTCTAAAATTATAACGTAAATGAACGAAAAAGTAAACGGAATTTCCGGCGCCGGGATTAAGAGAAAATAATGACACATTTTGTGGATCGGTGTTGCATTTGCAGAGTAATGCGCTATAATAACAGCAGGAAGTGGCGGGAGTTCTAAGTTCAATTCTGTATATCATTACAGCCAGCTGCATTTGGCAGCCGGCTGTCAGGAATTTATCCACCGTAGCGGTTATCTGTATATGTGGCAGCAGTCTGCCGCCTGTTTATTTTTTCATATTTGCCCGTTTGCGCAGTGTCGGATCCAGAATCTTTTTCCGGATACGCAGGCTCTTGGGCGTTACCTCCAGCAGCTCATCGGTGTCGATGAATTCCAGCGCCTGCTCCAGGCTCAGGATTTTCGGCGGCACGAGCTTCAGCGCTTCATCCGAGCCGGAAGCCCGGGTGTTGGTCAGATGCTTGGTCTTGCAGACATTCAGCTCGATGTCCTCCGTTTTTCCGCTCTGGCCGATGACCATACCGGAATATACCTTTTCACCCGGTCCGATAAAGAGCGTGCCGCGGTCCTGGGCGTTAAACAGGCCGTAGGCCACGGACTCACCCGACTCAAAGGCGATCAGGGAGCCCTGCTTTCTGTACTGGATATCCCCCTTGTACGGGCCGTAGCCGTCGAAGATGGTATTTAGGATACCGTTTCCTTTCGTATCGGTCAGGAACTCTCCGCGGTAGCCGATCAGGCCCCTTGAGGGAATAGAGAACTCCAGGCGGGTATAGCCGCCCTGGCCCTGTCCCATACCCTGCAGCTCGCCCTTGCGCAGGCTCAGCTTTTGAATAACCGTACCGGAAAATTCCTCCGGGACGTCCACATATACCAGCTCCATCGGCTCCAGGCGTTTTCCGCGCTCGTCGGTGCGGTAGAGTACCTCAGCCTTGCTTACCGCGAACTCATAGCCCTCGCGGCGCATCGTTTCGATCAGAATAGACAGGTGCAGCTCACCGCGGCCGGATACCTTGAAGGAGTCGGTATCCTCCGTTTCCTCCACACGCAGGCTGACATCGGTGTTCAGCTCACGGAGCAGACGGTCGCGGAGGTGAAGGGAAGTCACGTATTTTCCTTCCTGACCGGCAAGGGGACTGTCGTTTACCACAAAATGCATGGCGATCGTCGGCTCAGAGATCTTCTGGAAGGGGATCGGCTCCGGGCAGTCCAGCGCACAGATCGTATCTCCGATGTGCAGGTCGGAGATACCGGAGATGGCTACGATAGAGCCTATCGTTGCAGAGGAAACCTCTACCTTATTCAGGCCGTCAAATTCGTAGAGCTTGCTGACCTTGATCTTCTGTTTTTTATCGGGATCGTGGTGATTGACCAGCAGGGCCTCCTGGTTTACCCGGATGGTGCCGCGGTCTACCTTGCCCACGCCGATCCGTCCCACATATTCGTTATAATCAATGGTACTGATCAGCACCTGGGTCGGGCCGTTCTCGTCCCCTTCGGGAGCCGGGATATAGTCCAGGATTGTTTCAAACAGGGGAACCATGTTTTTCGGCTCGTCCGCCAGATCCCTCACCGCATAGCCCGCCTTGGCGGAAGCAAAGACAAAGGGGCAGTCCAGCTGCTCGGAAGAAGCGTCCAGTTCAATCAGAAGCTCCAGCACCTCATCGATGACCTCGTTGGGACGGGCCTCCGGACGGTCGATTTTGTTGATACAGACAATGACCGGAAGATCCAGCTCCAGAGCCTTGCGGAGCACGAACTTGGTCTGGGGCATGGAGCCTTCAAAGGCATCCACAACCAGAATAACGCCGTTTACCATTTTCAGTACACGCTCCACCTCGCCGCCGAAGTCCGCATGGCCGGGGGTGTCGATGATATTGATTTTGGTATCCTTATAATAGATGGCTGTATTTTTCGACAGTATGGTAATCCCACGTTCACGCTCCAGATCATTGGAGTCCATTACCCGCTCAGCCACCTCCTGGTTGGCGCGGAATACGCCGCTCTGTTTGAGCAGCTCGTCAACGAGGGTGGTTTTGCCGTGGTCAACGTGGGCGATAATTGCTATGTTACGCACATCTTCCCGTTTCATATCTTAACTGTTCCTTTCTCTGTACCGGGGTGTCAAGCAGCATCCGTACCCCAGGGGCCGGCCCCGATCTTATTTTGCAGGCCTGATTTATCCATTTGCATCAGCGCTCATTTTATCATATTTTGCGCAGATTACAAGGGCTGGCGAAAAAAAATAAAAAAGTTGTTCTAAAAAATGCCACAATAGAATACACATTATTATGGCTTGCTGACGTATAGAATTACGAATATTTAGAAAGATGCTTCGCAAGAAGAAGGGAGAACAAGGAAGTATGACAGATAAGATCATTGAAAACAATCAGGCGACTATTATGGGAAAAATCGTATCCGGCTTTACCTTCAGCCATGGCGTGTTTGGGGAAGGCTTTTATATGATGGATATTGCGGTGAAGCGGCTGAGCGACTCCGTAGATATCATCCCGGTGATGATTTCTGAGCGGCTGATTGACATTACGCAGGATTACGAAGGGGAATACATACAGATTTTTGGCCAGTTCCGCTCATACAACCGCCATGAGGAAAAGAAAAACCGGCTGGTGCTTTCCATTTTTGCGAGAGAAATCAGCTTTGTGGAGGAAGAGAGCGATAAGATAAAGAGCAACCAGATCTTCCTTGACGGCTATATCTGCAAAACTCCGGTATACCGGCGGACCCCTCTGGGGAGAGAGATTGCCGATATGCTGCTCGCAGTAAACCGCCCGTACGGCAAGTCAGACTATATTCCCTGCATTTGCTGGGGAAGAAATGCCCGCTTTGCCTCCGGCTTTGAAGTGGGCGGCCATGTGCAGGTCTGGGGCAGAATACAGAGCCGGGAGTACGTGAAAAAGCTGGACGATGAGCTGACGGAGAAGCGCACGGCATACGAGGTTTCGGTCAGCAAGCTGGAATATTTGGAGTAAATGGTTGCAATCCTGCCCGGACTATAGTAATATGGAAGTTCCTGAAGAGATAATACAACAGGCGAATAGCCATGAGGTGCAAAAGGAATGGATAATAGCAGATATATACATATCTTCTGCGGAAGAGGGAGAGGAAAGACCAGCGCGGCGATCGGGCAGGCAATTCTTGCAGCCAGCGAGGGCAAAAGTGTTTTTGTCATCCAGTTCTTAAAGGAACGCAACACGGAAAACCTGGAATACCTGCGCCAGCTGGAGCCGGATATCAAAGTGTTTCGTTTTGAAAAGTACGAGAAAAGCTATCAGGAGCTGACTCCGCAGGAGCGGGAAGAAGAGGTGTTTAACCTGAAAAACGGGCTGAACTTTGCCAAAAAGGTATTGAGTACCGAGGAAAGCGACGTAGTAGTGCTGGACGAGGTACTGGGTATGGTGGAGTACGGCATTATCACGGAGGAGGAGCTCAAGGGGGTGATTGAGCAGACCGGCGAGGAGACACAGCTGATTATGACCGGCATCAGCCGATGTGAAGGCCTCTGGCCGTTGGTCGATGAGGTGACGGAAGCGGTTACCGCCTACCGGAAATGAGCCGCAGCCCCGGCGGCGCCATTTGGCCGGCCCAACGGCAAATTTGGCATGAATATAGAGATTGACAACGATTTTCAACAATGTTATAGTAAAGCCAAGTAAATAAACATAATAGAGGTCGCGTTTTTTAAGAGTACGGCAGCGGATGCATTCAGGTGCAGACGAAGCTGCCGGAAAGGGAAAAACGCCGAAAGTCCCGTCTGCCTGGATAGCCGAGGGCTTGGGCATACAGTTAAGAGCTGTATGACTGTCATCGGATCAGATGGAGCGCTATTAAAGAATCGTTTACGAGAGGGAACAGGTACGATAAAGCACGTATTCTTTAAAGGGCAGGCGCGTTATAGTCTTGCCCTTTCATTATGTGTAAGGAGGAAATGAATATGGCAGTGTTTACAGGAGCAGGAGTTGCCATTGTAACGCCGATGAAGGCGAATGGAGAAGTGAACTTTGATAAGCTGGCGGAAATTCTGGAGGAGCAGATTGCCGGAGGCACGGATGCGATTATCATTTGCGGTACCACAGGAGAGTCTTCCACGCTGACCCACGAAGAGCATTTGGATGTCATCAAATTTGCAATTGACCGGGTAAATAAGCGTATTCCGGTGATTGCAGGAACCGGCTCCAACTGCACGGAGACGGCGATCTATCTCTCACAGGAGGCGGAAAAGTACGGTGCGGACGCGCTGCTTCTGGTGACTCCGTATTACAATAAGGCAACTCAGAAGGGCTTAAAGCTTCACTTTACCCGGATTGCCAATTCCGTAAAGCTGCCGGTTATCCTTTACAACGTGCCCAGCAGAACCGGATGTAATATTCAGCCGGCCACCGCAGCGGCTCTGGCCAAAGAGGTGCCGAATATTGTGGGCATCAAGGAAGCCAGCGGAGACATTTCCCAGATTGCAAAGCTGATGCACCTAGCAGGAGACGCCATTGAACTGTATTCCGGAAACGACGACCAGGTAGTCCCGATTCTTTCTCTGGGCGGAAAGGGCGTAATTTCCGTAGTTTCCAACGTTGCGCCAAAGCTGATGCACGATATGGTAGCGAACTATCTGGAGGGGAATGTGGCAGAAGCCATGAAGCTGCAGCTGGATGCCATTCCGCTGTGCAATGCTCTGTTTTGTGAGGTGAATCCGATCCCGGTAAAGACAGCGATGAACCTGATGGGCAAGGAGGTCGGCCCCTTACGCGGACCGCTGTGTGAGATGGAGGAGGCGAACAAGGAGCTGCTGGCCAAGGTATTGAAGGATTACGCACTGATTTAACGGAGGAGAGACGGTATGGTTAGGCTGATTTTACATGGATGCAGCGGTCATATGGGCCAGGTGATTACCGATATTGTGGCAAAGGATCCGGAGGCAGAGATCGTCGCCGGTCTGGATATGAGAGACAACGGAAAGAATCCGTACCCGGTATATAAGAGCCTGAAGGAATGTCCGGTGGAAGCGGATGCAGTGATTGATTTCTCTGCGGCCGTGGCTGTGGACGGCCTGGTGGACGCCTGCGCAGAGCGGGGGCTGCCGCTGGTGGAATGCACCACAGGACTGAGCGAGGAGCAGCTTGCCCATCTGAAGGCGGCCAGTGAGAAAACGGCGATCCTCAAATCTGCAAATATGTCCCTGGGCGTGAATACGCTGCTGAAGCTTCTGCAGGATGCGGCGAAGGTGCTGGCGACGGCGGGCTTTGACATGGAGATCGTAGAAAAGCACCATAACCTGAAGGTGGATGCCCCCAGCGGGACTGCCCTGGCAATGGCGGACAGCCTGAATGAGGCAATGGGCGGGCAGTACCATTACGTATACGACCGCAGCCAGGTCAGACAGAAGCGGGACGCAAAGGAGATCGGCATTTCTGCAGTCCGCGGAGGAAACATTGTGGGCGAGCACGAGGTGATCTTCGCCGGTACGGATGAAGTCATCGAATTTAAGCATACGGCGTATTCCAAAGCGGTATTCGGCAAGGGCGCAGTGGAAGCGGCCAAATATCTGGCCGGGAAGAAGTCAGGCTTTTATGACATGAGCGATGTAATTGCAAAACGATAAATTGAGATACTGAGGAGCGAAAAAGATGAAAAAGGTAGTCAAATTCGGCGGCAGTTCACTTGCCAGTGCAGAGCAGTTTAAAAAGGTGGGAGACATTATCCGCGCGGATAAAGGAAGGCGGTATGTTGTGCCGTCCGCGCCGGGAAAGCGGTTTTCCGGCGATACCAAGGTTACGGATATGCTGTATGCCTGCTATGACCTGGCAGAAAAGGGAATGGATATTAACCAGCCGCTGAAGGAAATCCAGGCCAGATATCAGGAGATTATTGACGGCCTGGAGCTTCACCTTTCCCTGGATCTGGAATTTGAGACAATCAGACAGAATTTTATCGCACAGGCCGGAAAGGATTATGCGGCATCCCGCGGAGAGTACCTGAACGGTATTGTTATGGCGGAGTATCTGGGATATCCGTTTATCGATGCTGCCGAGGTGATTTTCTTTGACGAGAACGGGGACTTTGACGGAGACAAGACAAATGAGATTCTAGGGACAAAGCTGAGCGATATGGAGACTGCGGTGATTCCCGGTTTCTATGGAGCGATGCCGGACGGAAGGGTAAAGACCTTTTCCCGGGGAGGTTCAGATATTACCGGCTCCATTGTGGCGCGGGCCGTATATGCGGATATGTATGAGAACTGGACGGATGTATCCGGTTTCC
>JAHZHG010000147.1 GCA_019420425.1 Clostridiales bacterium | reverse complement strand
ATATGACCGCACGCAAGTATTTATTTTCCAGCAGGACTCCCTGCTCACCCATAAATTCTACTGCTTTTGTCATATTCTATTTTCCTTTCTCTGTGGTTTATCCTTCCAATAGCTGCAGATGCAGACGAATCCCCATGTGCGCCGGATCGAGCTCTCTGGCCTGTCTCAGGTATTCCCCGGCCCTTTCCCCGTCGCCCCTGCCCAGATATCCCAGGCCCATCATAAACAGGCAATGCACGCGGTTTCTCTGGTTTAAATCCTCCTCAAAGATCATCATATCCGGCAGAGATACGGCAAAGTATTCAATCTTTACCTGGTCAAACAAATGCTTTTCTCCAAAGGCAATCAGCCCGTTGAACCGTCCGCTGGCCTCGTCGTGCCTGCCCAGCGCCTCCAGAGCCAGGCCCTGATAGAAAATCATTTCCGGCGGCTGGTCATTGTAGTACATCATTCCCGCAGGCTCCCGCGTCCCCCGGGTATCCAGCTCCAGGTATTCCCGCGCTTTTTCTTCGTCTCCCTGCTGTCGTCTGGCCAGGCCGAGATAATAGTAAACATTATTGTCTTTTGCACCTGCCAGCTTGCCCTCGCCCAGGCTTCTCGGGTATACCAGCGCCCGAAGGAGCAGCTCCTCCGCCTCCTTTGGACGTTTTCCCGCCAGCGCCTTTTTGGCCAGCTCGGTCAGCGCGGTGACATACTGAGCCGGAACCTTGCCTTCTCCGCCCTCCCACGGGTGGAATTTGTGTCCCAGCACAAGCGTAAGGGCCTGTTCATTTTCTCCAAAATAATTGTGCAGGGCCACATACTCCAGAAACAGCTCGTCTCTGAACTCCACGAGTTCCATATGCGCCTTGTACTGCGCAAGCCGCAGCTTTGGATCCACACCCAGCTTTTTGTACAGCTGGTCCCGTTCCATAAAGATCCGGGCGTCGCTCTCATCCAGGGCAAAGGCCTTCTCCAGCTCTGCTTTTGCCTCCGCCTTCTTCCCGCGCTTGTTGTAATAGGCCAGGGCCAGGTTCCGGTGAGCCGTGGGGAAGGAATCGTCGGCACGCACAGAGGCCTCCCAACAGGAGATGGCTTCGTCATACTGACGCTTGTCGTACCAGAGATTGCCCAGATAATACCAGCCCTTTGCATCGGACGGGTTCTTGTCCAGGGCCGCCTGCAGAACCAGCAAATCCTCCAGCCGATGGGGGAAGCAGTAATCGCTGCACGCGGCTGCCGCCAGATGGCGGAAGGAATCTCCCTCCGTTTTGCCCATATGCTCCTCATTGGCCGCCAGATAATAGTAAATCAGCGGGTAGACCTTCTCCGCCTTGGCTCCGGATAGCAGGATCTCCTTCGCCTCTTCATAGAAACCGGCGTCACTGAATTCCAGGGAAAGCTCAATCACCCAGTTCGCATTTGTACGGATCCGTTCCAGCAGCTCCACCCTCGTCTCCCCGCCCAGCACATACCGCGCGCCGTAATCCATCGGATCGATGCTCAGGCTTTCTTTTGCGAACTGCTCTGCCTCTGCCGCCCGGCTCAGCTTCTGCAAAAGCACAGCCTTTAACGTGCGCGCCTTCATGTTGTGGGCATTGCGGACTAAAGAACGCTCCACATGGGCCAGCGCCTGAACATATTCCCCGCGCATCGCCGCGATGCAGGCCATATGGTAGAATGCGCCGTCCTGCCATGCGCCGTTCCAGGTAGCCTTATACAAGAAATCGTATGCCTCGTCCAGCTTTCCCTGAAGCTTCAGGCAGACGCCCAGATTGTAGGCGGGCTCGCCGTCATAGGGGTTCGGATTCGACCTGGTCAGCTTTTTCCAGGCTGCGCGGAAATGTGCCTCCGCCCGGGCGAACTGTCCCCGTTTCATCAGCAGCAGGCCATAGGCATTGTTGATCCGGGAATCGGACGGATCGCGCTTCAGCCCTTCCTCATAATAATCCTCCGCCAGATACGTGGCATGGCGGTACTGCTCGATGTGCAGCCCGTAAAGGAACAAATCCTCGTTCGTCCGTACCTCCCCGGGATCAGGCGCAGCCTTGGCCGGCTCCGGAATCTGCTCGATCTGTTCTGCCTGGGGGGTATAGGTCACCAGAACTCTGCCGGACGCCCCGTATACGGTCAGCGTCAGTTCGGTGAGGGCCGTCTCCCCCACGGCTGCGCAGTCACTCAAGGTATTTACCGGTGACAAATCCAGCGTTTTTTCATAAATCACGCGTCCATTGCCTTTCAGCTCTACCCGCGCCTTTGGAAACTCTCCCGACGCATACACGGTAAACTCCGCGTTTTGTCCGTTTTTCACCAGAGAAACCGCTGCATCTCTGGAGGCATTTTTGATCATGCCCACTGCCTTATACGGCATAAAATACTGGACGAACTCCTTTTCCTCGTAGGGCGCCATCCAGGTGAAATCCGGCTGGTTGTCCGTAAAGCAGCCCGTCATCAGCTCGATATACGGGCCGTCGCTGTCGGTCAGGTTGTCGTCCCAGGCCTGTCCGAAGTCGCCGCAGCCCCAGGTCCACTGCTTTTTGCCCGGGGAAATGTGGTGGTCTGCCACATGAAGAATGCCCGCCTTCTTCTCATGGTCATAACCGCCCACAAAGTCATAGTCCGAATGATAGGCCATGTAGGAGGTGGGTACCGGAATGTTTTTATACCGCGAGATATCCACGCCTGCCGAATAGTCCTGCTTATAATAAACCCCGGTGGCAATAGGGAACCGGGATACGTCCCGCTTGCCGTGATCCATCACCGCATGGACATCCGGCGGAAATACGGACTGGGTATGGTCGTTTACCGCCACTGCCGGGTTTGCCCACCACAGGAAGGTCTGGGGGACGTTCGTCCGGTTATACAGCTGTCCGCGGATCTCGATATAGGCCTTGTCCGGATAGAGGCTGATGCAGGCCATTCCTTTTGTCCGGAACATGTTTTCAATCTCGCTCACCATCACCGTGCAGCTGCCGTCCGGATTTTCCTGCATCCGCCAGTCCACCGGATCAAAGGTGCTGGGACGGTGATGCTGGGGCCAGTTAAACTCGATTCCTCCGGAAATCCACGGACCGGCCAGGCCCACGAGGGCAGGCTTGATCACATGATTATAGTAGACAAAATCATAGCCGTTGGTCTTGTCATACGCCCGCTGGATTCTTCCGCCCAGCTCCGGCAGGATCATCACAAACAGATACTTGTTTTCCAGGCAGACCGCCGTATAGGCCCTGTCCTCCTTCTCATCGTAAATCTTGTCAATTACGCTGTGCGGATAAACCTTTCCCGAGCTGCCCTGATAAACCCGTTTTTCAAAAAACATGGGATTCTTGTCCGGTTCGCCCACCGGATACGTGGGCAGCACAACTGATTCGCTCCATACCCTTACGCCTGTTTCCACGTGCTTAATCATTGTCGTCCTCCTATTATAGCTTTTCTATTATCTCCACGCATTGATCAATGGTTGTTTTCATAATTATCCTGCCGATTTCCTCTGTGGCGTCCCGCGGATCATACCGCACGGTAAAGTCCTCATTCGGCCCCTGCTCAAATGTTTCATTATCTGCTATTCCGTAATCTGCGGTGCGCAGCTTTATCTCCCTTGGCGGAAGTTTGGATAAATCCACTGCTTCCGGATGCAGGCAGGCCATGATCGCCGTCTCCACCAGCCCGGCATGGCCGATCCCGTAGCCGCATTCGGAAAACAGGGTCATAATCGTAATTACTTTGATTCCATACTGTATGGAAAACTCCTCAGACAGCCGCCGCAGAATCTCCAGCTGCTTATCCGCGCCGTGCCCGTTCATGATGATGATCCGTCGAAATCCCATCCGGCAGAGCATTTCCACCTGGCAGCGCATCATCGCTTCAAACAGGCTGGGCGGCCAGTACATGCTCTTGACGGAATTTGCCGGAAAATCCATACCGACGATTTCCTCATCTCCGTCAAATCCCAGCTTTTTCAGTGTTTCGGGGGAACGCCGTGTTTCTGTTCCCGTATAGAACGGCGGGAAGACCACTCCGCCGGTGCGCTTTGCCGTCTCCAGGCTGGACGCATAGGCATTGCACGTATCCATTCCCATGCCCATATGCGGGCCGTGCCACTCCATCGATCCCACAGGCAGAAATACCATTCCCGTCTCTTTGATTTCCCGGAGAAGCTCATCCGGTGTCAGCAATTCAAACCTGATTTTCTTCATTCGTCCTCACCGTTTTTGCCCTTTCAACGGTTCACCGCAGGCGGACCGCCTGCGGTGAACCAATCCTGATGTTACACGTTTATTCGGATATTGTGTCCTTTACTCCACGTATTCCGGCATAACCTCTGCCAGATCGTCCTCGGGAGTAACGATTACTGCCGGTACTGCATATTTCTCCGGAATCTCTGTTCCATCCTTGATGTAGTCGATCAGCTCCTGAGCTGCGGTGCCTCCTACGTCTCTTGCAGAGAAGTATGCGGCTGCGCGGAAGCAGGAATCCTCGTTAGCGAACTCATCCGGGCAGAGATATCCGCCAAGACCGGCTACCATAGAATCTGCGCCAAGGCCGGCTGCCTCGATTGCACGTGCGGCGCCCTGAGAGGATTCATCGGATACACCCATTACCAGCCATTTGGTGATTTCCGGATGTCCGGTGATTACTGCGTTTGCTGCGGTATTTCCATCCTCAGCCGAGGTGTCGCAGTCTGCGCGGAAGATCCGGTCCTGATCAAAATCCTTCAGCGCCTCCAGCTCGCCCTCGGTACGGGGAACACAGGAGGAAACGGTGTCAGCGGTCATCAGCAGTACGCCAAATGCCTCATCCTCTGCCAGGTTGTTGTCCTCGATGTATTTTACGCCCCACTCGCCCATAGCCAGGCCAATGTTGTAGCCGTCGATACCTACCCACGGAGCCAGCAGATTGCCGTCCTCATCCTCCAGGGCATCGTCAACTGCAATTACCGGGATACCGGCCTCAGTCAGCTTGTCCACGGTCATCTGGCTTAAGTTCTGGTCAGGTGTGCATACCAGTACGCCGTCTACCTTGTCTGCAATCACCGTATCCAAAAGCTCGGTGTAGGTTGCTCCGTTTAAGTCGGCATCCATATATTTCCAGGTGCCGCCGGCCGCTTCCACCACTTCCTGGGAGGCCAGACCTTCCTGGATAAACCAGGTGGCTGTACCCATCTTGTAGATACCGGCGATGGTGAAGCCGTCCTCAGCGGCCTGAGCCGTCATTGCTCCGCCCATTGCGCAGGTCATTGCCAGAGCCAGACCAGTTACTTTGCATAATGTTCTTTTTTTCATTGCAAACCTCTCCTTTTCTTTTTGTTTTGGGTTTTTGTTTATGACAGCAGGACGCACACACCGCATGCGCTCTGCTGTTTAAATGGGAAAGTCTCCGCCTCCCACATTTAACGGTGCTAACGGTTTTTCTTGCTCTCCTCCGGCAGCTTTTTCTCTCTTGTTTTCTTGCGATAGAAGTCGAAGGTCAGGGCCACAACCAGCAGGGCGCCCTTAGCCACCTGCTGCCAGAAGGTCTGCAGGCCAACCATGTTCATTCCGGTGTTGAAGCCCTGCAGGATCAGCATACCGATAAAGGTTCCCAACATGGTTCCCACGCCGCCGGTAAATGCGCAGCCGCCCAGGACTGCTGCGGTAACCGCGTCAAATTCCAGGCCGTCACAGGCCGAGGGCTGTCCGGAATTCATCCGGGCTGCCAGGAGCACGCCGGCCAGACCGGTGAGCGCGCCTTCCACGATATGCAGCTTGAAAATAATCATTTTCGGATTCAGTCCGGCCAGGCGGGCTGCATAGGGGTTGCCGCCCAGCACATAAACGCTTCGGCCGTAATAGGTATACTTCAGCACATAGCCAAACACCAGAAACGCGGCCAGCAGGATAATTACCGGCAGGGGAATAATCCCGAACAGGCGGTAGCTGCCGAAAATAGTGAAGCCCTTTGCGCTGGCGGAAACCGCCTTGCCGTTGCAGAGAATGTAGGCAAAGCCACGCACAATGGACATGGATGCCAGGGTTGCGATAAAGGGCTGCAGGTTCAGGTAGTTGATCATTCCCGCGTTAATCGCGCCGATGGCCGCGCCGGCAAGTACGCCCAGCAGCAGGGCCAGGATCGGCGGCACGCCGGCCTTTAACAGTGTCGCGGAGAGCACGCCGGCAAAGGCTGCCGTTGCTCCGGCGGTCAGGTCAATCTGATTGGCAATAATCAGATACGTCTCACCGATGGCTACAAAGCCGGTCAGCGAACAGGCCGTCAGGATATTCATCAGGTTTGTGGTTGTCAGATAGTTTTTGTTCAGGCAGGTGAACACGACAATCATCACAACCATTGCTATGATCAGGCTGACCTTGTCCGCCAGATCGCTTTTTTTCAGTTTCGCCATAAAACCATTCATTGTTATCTTCCTCCCGGTTGATTCATCTGTCAGCAAACTTTTTTACTTTTCCGTCATCGCGTAGCTCAGCAGGCGGGCCTCTGTAGCTTCAGCCCTCGGCACCTCGCCGCTGACTCTTCCCTCGCGCATCACCACAATCCGGTCAGCCAGACCGATCAGCTCCGTCAGCTCGGAGGAAATCACGATCACAGCCATGCCGCTTTTGGCGCATTCGCAGATAATCTTATAAAACTCAGACTTGGCGCCCACGTCGATTCCCTTTGTCGGCTCATCCAGGATCAGCACCTTGGGATTGGTTTCCAGCCATCGGGCCAGGATTACCTTCTGCTGGTTTCCGCCGGAGAGCTGACTGATCAGCTTGTCGGCATCCGGGGTTTTGATCGCCAGCTTTTTAATCTCCCGCTGGGCCATCTCTTCCTCCTGCTTTCCGTCGATCGCGCCGATTTTGGAGCGCAGCCGCTTCAGCACGGAGATGCTGATATTGCCCCGGACGGAAATATTCGGCAGGATCCCCTGCTCCTTCCGGTCCTCGGGAACAAGGGCAATGCCCAGGTCAATGGCCT
>JAHZHG010000146.1 GCA_019420425.1 Clostridiales bacterium | reverse complement strand
GGGACGGCAGAGTCATACGGGAGATTACCGACCCGCTTCTGCTGGAGGCCATGGATCGGGGAAATACCGTGGCCTTTGGCGACTATCTGGTGGTTTACGACTGGGAAAACGAAACACACTGCCTGTATGATCTGGAGGGGAAAACGATCCTGGAGCATGTGGATACCACCCTTTCCGCCCACAATGAATACAATTATGCATACGACTATTCCTCAAAGGCGGAAATCCTGCTGGTGAAGGAGCAGGGGATCTACACCGCCTATACGCCGGATCTGCAGAAATGCGGAACATTTTCGGAGGATTCATCCAGATATCCCCAGTATTACGGGGGATTCATTACAGGTCTGGCATACAGCGAGCTGGGAGGAAGGCGATGTACCGGCTTTGTACAGTACAATGGGGAGCAAAAGGCTCCGGTGGCAGAGACAGACGGGGGATACTATGTGTATGCAGACGGCGGGCTGGAATTTGTCCCCATGGAAAGCGGGACGGGTATACGTGCGCTGAATGCGGCATATCTTTTAGGCGAACGGATGGATGAAGAGGACAATTACATGCAGGTACTGCTGGACCGGGCCACGGGCGAGACGCTGGCAGTGGGCGGCTGGAAGGAAGGCCGGGGCGTCAGCATTACGCTGCAAAAGAGCTTCTGTATTATCCTGGAGGAGCACTACGAAGAGAATACTGCCGAACGCCTGACGACGATTATGGATAACCGGGGAAAGACGTGTTACCGTTCAGATACCGCATACTGCTATGCCTGGAAAAAGGATTATCTGATGATGAAGCGGGGAATTTATCAGGGAATAGCGGATCGGTACGGAAACTGGATCATCCGGTCTGTGGCAGGCTGGAGCGAATAGGATGAGAAGAGAAAAACCGGGAGGATCAAACGTCCTCCCGATTCCTGAATGCCTGCATCATGTTACCGGTAAGACTGATGGGGTCTTTTTCCTCGGGGATATCCTCCCGGTTTACCCATTCAGCCAGGGAAAGCTCATGCTCATCCAGCGTAATGTCGGGGGAACCGTCCAGATCGCAGAAAAACCCCATCAGCAGGGTATCGGAAAAGGACCAGGGCTGGCTTTTGTAATAACGGATGTTTTTTACCTTTAGGCCGACCTCCTCCATGACCTCGCGGTGAATGGTTTCCTCCAGGGATTCGCCGATTTCCGTGTAACCGGCAATCAGGGCATAGCGCTTATATTCACGGCCTGCGTATTTGGACATCAGGATTTTGTCTCCGTTGGTGATGCCGACGATTACGGCGGGGGAGATTTTGGGATATTCGATCAGGCCGCATTTGGAGCAGCAAAGGCTGCGCTCTGCCGTGCCGGGGATAAGGGGAGTGCCGCAGCGGCTGCAGAACCTTCTCGTCGAATACCAGTCGGCAAGCTGGCAGCCGGTAATGCCGGCAAAGGCGATAACGGGATCGGAAACCGTGCGCAGCACAGAGGCGGGATAGAACTGAAAGTCTTCAAAGAGGGCCGGATCCAGCCATTTGGCCAGATAAAATCTGGTGGAATCGATGGAAAACAGATAGGTATAGTCCGTATACAGATCACGGACCCTGCCGTCGGCCTCGGCAAAGGTGAGGAAAGACATATCGTTTCCGGAAAGCCGGGCAAATACGGACCGGTCGCGGTAAAACAGCAGGACAGACGAAGCGTCCGGCTCCGAGGGGATGTATTCATTATGGTAAATATGTGGAAGAATGTTCTGAATCATATCTTAGGTGCTCCTTGCATTTGATAAGTTCAGTATAGCACAGTTGGCAGTGTGCGGAAAATCAGCAACTTGTGGAAAAGCGGATAAAAAATTAAGAAATAATTATGGATTATCCCCAGTTATTCTGAAGAAATTTTGTGATACAATAAACGCACACTAAAGGAGTAAGGTTGTTTAACTGTAAGGGGGTAATGACCATTAAAGAGTTCGTGTCGAGGATAAAAAGCATATCGTACAAACATTGGGCTATGCTGTTGTATTTTCCGGTATATCTGGTTTGCTTTGCTTATCTGGAGAAGCATTACAGCGGACAGCTGCATTATCTGACGCTGTCGGTGGATTATATGATTCCTTTTGTGGAAGTGTTTATTATACCGTACTTCCTGTGGTTTCTGTTTATCGCGGCCGCGGTGGCTTATTTTCTGTTATATGAAAGAGAGGGCTATGTTTCCCTGATGATTTTCCTGTGTACCGGAATGACGGTGTTTCTGATCGTTTCCGCCGTGTATCCGACGGCGCTGGACATTCGCCCGGTATATTTTGAGCGGGAGAACATCTGCACGGAGATGGTGCGGTTCCTGTATTCTATAGACACACCGACGAACGTATTCCCGAGCATCCACGTGTTCAATTCTCTGGGTGTCTGTCTGGCTATGAGACAAAGCCAGCTGGCCCAGAAAAAGAAATGGCTGGTTCCGTCCTGCTACGTGCTTGCAGGGCTGATTATCCTGGCGACCATGTTTTTGAAGCAGCATTCGGTAATCGACGTGGTCGGCGCCTGCGTAATGGCCAGAGTGATGTATCCGGTATTCCGTACCGGTCATGCGGTTTCCGTGCTGGAGCGGGCATAAGAATTATCCAAAACCTGTCAGGTGCAGCCAGGGGGTTGCACCGGCGGTTTTTTTTCGTTATAATGGGTAAAGACAAGTTACGGACCTGGTTCCTTCCGGGATTAACGACTTGGACACGGCAGAGCAGAGAATCTGCCTGGCCGGAGTACAAATGGGAGGAGCGAAGTCCATGATCCTGATGATCGATAATTATGATTCTTTTGTTTACAATCTGAACGCCTATTTTGAAGAGCTGGGGGCCCAGCTGCGGGTCTGCCGCAATGACGCCCTGAAGCTTTCGGATATCCGGAGGATGAATCCCTCCGGTATCGTAATTTCTCCCGGCCCGGGTACGCCCGAAGGCGCCGGTCTTTCCTGCTCCATTGTCCGTGAGTTTTACCGTGAGATACCGATTCTGGGAGTCTGCCTGGGCCATCAGGTGATCGGCAGTGTATTTGGCGCGTCCGTGCACAAGGGGACGAGGCCCATGCACGGGAAGGTGACGCCGGTACGGCACCAGGGGACAGGGCTGTTTTTCGGACTGCCCCAGGATTTCCGGGTGACCAGATACCACTCCCTGGTAGTCGATGAGGGGACAATACCCGCCGAGTTGCAGGTAGATGCCCGGACAGCGGACGGGGCGGTGATGGGGATATCCCACCGTACATACCCGGTATATGGCGTACAGTTTCATCCGGAGGCTGTGCTGACAGAATACGGGCACGAGCTGCTGGAGAATTATCTGGAAATCTGCAGGGAACGGCGGTGTATCCATGAGGCTTGTTAAACAGCTGCTTCCCTATCTGCCGGCCGTGCGGTTTATGGAAGCATTTCATGAGGAAAAGCATACGGTTATTCTGGATTCTTCCCTGGAGAACGGGCTGGGCAGGTATACGATTCTGGGAAGGAATCCCTATCTGACGCTGATTAAGGGGGAAACGTTTACGGCAAACGGGGAACCGCAGGACATCCCGTTTGAAGCATATGTAAAGGACTACCTGCTGAACCACCGGGAGGAAAATCCTACAGAGCTGCCGATTGTGTCAGGGGCGATCGGATATTTCTCGTATGATTACGGCAGAGAAAAAGAGGGAATACAGGCGAAGGATGAAAAGACGCTGGATATTCCCGATGTGATTCTGAATTTCTATGATGAGTTCATTGTCGAAGATCTGGAAAAGCATGAGGTCTGGCTGGCGGCGAACGGAAAGCTGCGCGATCCCGGGGAGGCAGTCCGGGAGCTGGAGGAGACGGCCGGGAGGCTGAGAAGCGCCGGGGCGGCGGAGACTGCGGAAACGGCAGAAGGCTGTGAGACGGAGCAGCCTAGAGCAGCGCAGGACAGAGAGCCGAAGTCATCCGGGAGCGTGGATGGACGGGAAGTGGAAATTCGGGCGAATTTTGTGAAGGAGGATTATCTGGATGCAATTGACCACATGATCCGCTATATCACCGAGGGAGACATCTACGTCGTTAACATGACCCAGCAGCTGGAGCTGCGGGGCAGGGGGACGCCTTACGAGCTGTTTTGCAGGCTCCGTCGGTCAAATCCTTCGCCGTTTGGCGGCTTTCTGCAATATGGCGATATGCAGATTGTCTGTGCTTCGCCGGAACGGTTTTTGCAGATGAAGGACCGCCATATCGAGACAAGGCCCATCAAGGGCACAAGAAAACGGGGAAGTACGCCCGAAGAGGATGCGGCCTTAAAGGAGGAGCTGGCCGGCTCGGAAAAGGATCAGTCAGAGCTTTTGATGATTGTGGATCTGGAGCGCAATGACCTGAACCGCGTGTGCGTCCCCGGCAGCGTAAGGGTGACGGAGCTGTTTTCCGTGGAAACGTATGCGACAGTATTTCATTTGGTATCCAACGTGGTGGGCGAGCTGCGGGAGGGGCTGACGGTAATGGATCTGATGGAAGCGGCTTTTCCCGGCGGTTCGATTACCGGCGCGCCGAAGATACGGGCCATGGAGCTGATTGACGAGCAGGAGCATGGCCGGAGAAACCTGTACACCGGTTCTATTGGGTATCTCACCCTGGACGGTTCCTGCGATTTTAATATTGTCATCCGCACAGCAGTGTGCAGGGATGGGGTGTACCATTTGGGCGTAGGCGGCGGAATTACGTATGAATCGGACCTGGAGTTTGAATACGAGGAGACCTATCAGAAGGCAAAGGCGCTGATTGAAGCGCTGAAAAGCTGCAGCGGCGGACAGGAGGAGAGCTATGGGAGAAAAGATTAATGCAGATGAGGGCTATTTTTTTGGCCTGGGCGCATTTGAGACGATTGCGGTGGAGGATGGCGAGCCGCTGTTCCTGGAACGCCATCTCAGGCGGCTTTCCCACAGCCTGGAGTTCCTGGAGATTGGACGCAGGCCCCAAAGGGCGGAGGTCCTTGCACGGTGCCGGGAGCTGGGGCCGGGCAGCCGGGCGCTGAAGCTGGCGGTTTCCGGAGAAAACGTGGTCATGACGGAGCGTGCCAATCCGTATACGCTCCAGCGCAGGGAGAAGGGCTTTGACCTGGAGTATTCCACCGTGCTGCGCAACGAAACGTCTCCGCTGGTGGGGCATAAAACCTTTAACTACGGAGACTGCATCCTGGAAAAACGCCGGGCGGCCTCGCTGGGCGCAGATGAGCTGATTTTCTGCAATACCAAAGGACAGCTCAGCGAGGGGACAACGACCAATATATTTTTCGTGGCTGAGGGAGAGATTCTGACCCCGGAGCTGTCCTGCGGGCTTTTGCCGGGGATTGTCCGTGAGGTGCTGATCGAAAAGCGGCCCGTGCGGGAGTGTGTGCTGAGGCCGGGGGATATACAAAATGCCGAAGAGTGCTTTGTAACCAACTCCCTGATGGGCGTTATGCCGGTGAACCGTCTGGGCAGGCGGATTTTCCCGGAACGGAAAACAGCCGTACAATTACAGAGATTTTTCAAGGACTGCCGGGAATAGTTCCCGGCAGTTTTTCATACGCTGGAAATAAGAACGATTATGCGGAGCGTGAAGTGAGTGAGGAGGTTAGGAATTGTCATTTTTACGGTTTTTCTGCTGCTGAGCCTGGGGGGCTGCCGGGCGGATTCCCCGACGGAAAGCCAGCGGACAAAGCTGGATTTTACCGTTGTACCGGAGGAGGAGATTCCCAAAGAGCTGCTGGCCAAAATTGAGGAGAAGGAGACGGGGGAATTTCGCATGGCGTATGAAAGCAGCGGCTATCTGTTTATTGCCCGGGGATACGGGCAGCAGGAGACAGGCGGCTATAGCATTACCGTGCGGGAGTGCAGTGAGGATGAGAACACCGTCTATCTGGATACGGTTCTGATCGGGCCGTCCCATGATAAACCCATCCGGAAGGAGCCGTCCTGCCCACGGATTGTGGTCAAGGTGGAGGCAAGGGATAAGCAGGTGCAGTTTTTGGGAAAATAAGAGTGGCATAGCCGGGCGGCCGGGCGCATACAATAGTGGTAAAAGCGGTAGTGCAGCAGCCAGATAACGGAAAGGCAACGAAATGGCTGCCGGCAGAGGAAGGAAAATCCATGGAGTTATTAAAGAAGAATATTCATCTGTATCGCCAGACAAAGCGGGCAGTCAGGCAGACTACGCTGGAAGAAGACATCAATGTACCGGATACCAAACAGGATGTGGGGATGATCATCCAGAACAAGGAACGGGTGGTCATTGAACAGACCAGGACAGAGTCCGGCCAGGTGATTTTTGAGGGCTATCTGGAGCTGGCGGTGCTTTACATAGCGGATACGGCGGAAAAGCAGGTGCAGCATTTGGAAACAAAGGTCAGGTTCCAGGAATTTGCCGCAGTGGACGGCGTGGAGCCGGGGGATGCGGTATGGGTAAAGTGTGAGGTGGAGGATCTGGCGGTGACACTGATCAATTCCCGAAAGCTGAGTATGCGGGGAATCCTGACCTTTCAGACCGGAGCGGATGAGATTTATGACATGGCAGTGGCCGTAGGACAGCAGAGCGGTCTGGAGGTCTGCGAAAAGACAAAGAGCCTGGAGCTGATGCAGCTGGAGATTCAGAAAAAGGATATTCTGCGGATAAAGGAGGAGATGACGGTCAACTCCAACAAGCCGAACATCCAGGAGCTGCTTTGGCAGAATGTACAGCTGCGCAACAGTGAGGTGCGGGTGCTGGACGGAAATCTCCAGGTTTCGGGGGAGCTGTTTGTCTTTTTGCTGTATACCGGCGATGACGAGAACGGAACCACCCAGTGGATGGAGGCGGTGCTTCCGGTCAAGGGGCAGGTGGACTGCCAGGGAGCGCTTTCCACCATGGTACCGGATATTGGCGTGAGCCTTTCCCAGCTGGAGCTGACGGCCCGGCCGGATGCGGACGGGGAAGAGCGGCTGATTCACCTGGAGGGGATGCTTGACC
>JAHZHG010000145.1 GCA_019420425.1 Clostridiales bacterium | reverse complement strand
AATCGTATTTTGCCGGATCATGAACGGCACGGTGAAAAAGGGCACGCCCATCCGGATGATGGCCACCGGGGCCACCGCAGAGGTGGTGGAGGTGGGCTACTTCGGCGCAGGCCAGTTTATTCCCTGCGAGGAGCTGGACGCCGGCATGGTAGGCTATATCACTGCCAGCCTGAAAAATGTCAAGGATACCCGTGTCGGCGACACGGTGACCGCTGTGGACAACCCGTGCGCAGAGCCTCTGCCCGGCTACAAAAAAGTAAATCCCATGGTTTACTGCGGAATGTACCCGGCAGACGGAGCCAAGTACCCAGACCTGCGGGACGCGCTGGAAAAGCTCCAGCTGAACGATGCCTCCCTGCAGTTTGAGCCGGAAACCTCCGTTGCCCTTGGCTTTGGCTTTCGGTGTGGGTTCCTGGGGCTGCTTCACCTGGAGATCATCCAGGAGCGCCTGGAGCGGGAATACAATCTGGATCTGGTAACCACCGCTCCCAGCGTTATTCACAAGGTGCACAAGACAAACGGAGAGGTCATCGACCTGACCAACCCCACAAACCTTCCCGACCCTGCGGAGATCGAATATATGGAGGAGCCGTTCGTAAAAGCCGAAATCATGGTGACTACAGAGTTTATCGGCCCCATCATGGAGCTGTGCCAGGAGCGCCGCGGCGTATACCAGGGCATGGAATATATGGAAGCAACCCGTGCCCTGTTAAGATACGAGCTGCCGCTGAATGAGATCATCTATGATTTTTTCGATGCGCTGAAATCCAGATCCAGAGGCTACGCCTCCTTCGACTACGAGCTGAAGGGCTATGTGCGCAGCGAGCTGGTAAAGCTGGACATCCTGGTCAACCGGGAGGAGGTAGACGCTCTGTCCTTTATTGTACACGGGGGTACGGCTTATGAGCGCGGCAGACGGATGTGTGAAAAGCTGAAAGAAGAAATTCCAAGACAGCTGTTCGAGATCCCGATCCAGGCGGCCATAGGCAGCAAAATCATCGCCCGGGAAACCGTCAAGGCTATGCGTAAGGACGTACTGGCCAAGTGCTACGGCGGCGATATCACCCGGAAGAAGAAGCTGCTGGAGAAGCAGAAGGAAGGAAAAAAACGTATGCGCCAGGTGGGCAACGTAGAGATCCCGCAGAAGGCGTTTATGAGCGTGCTGAAGCTGGATGATAAATAATAAAGAAGAACTGGGAATTTATATTCATATTCCCTTTTGCCAGAAAAAATGCAATTACTGCGATTTCCTTTCTATGCCTCTTGCAGACAGCGGGGTAAAGGCAGCCTATGTAAAGCGGCTGGCAGAGGAGATTGCCGGGTTTGAAGAAGCAGAAGATTTTACCGTCCGGACGATCTATCTGGGAGGGGGAACCCCCTCCCTTTTGTCCGCAGCCGAGCTGGAAACGCTTGTCCGCAGCCTGGAAAACCGTTTTTCCTGGCATCCGGGGATCGAGTTCACCATGGAATGCAATCCGGGTACAGTCACTGCGGAGAGCCTGGCCGGCTATCTGAGCCTCGGGGTAAACCGCCTGAGCTTTGGCCTGCAGTCCACCGAAAACGAGGAGCTGCGGCTCCTGGGGCGTATACACACCTGGGAGAAATTTAACGAAAGCTATTCCCTGGCGAGGGAAGCGGGCTGCGCCAATATCAATATCGACCTGATGTCCGGCCTGCCCGGACAGAGCCTGGAATCGTGGAGCCGGACGCTGGAGAGGACGGCCGGGCTGGAGCCGGAGCACATTTCTGCCTATAGTCTGATGATCGAGGAGGGCACGCCCTTTTACGAGCGTTACGCAGAGGATCTGCAGCGCCGGGAAAAGGGGGAAGCGTGCTGTCTGCTTCCCTCCGAGGATACGGAACGGCAGATGTATGCACACACCGCCGAATATCTGGCCGGACGCGGCTATAGCCAGTATGAGATTTCCAACTACGCAAAGCCCGGGCACGCCTGCCTGCACAATTCCAGCTATTGGGAGGGAATCAGCTATGCGGGCTTTGGCCTGGGAGCCTCTTCTCTGATCCGCCGGATCCGCTATCGGAACCGCCGGGATCTGAACGCCTATCTGAACGGGGACTTTTCCAAAAAGGAGCTGTTCGTGCTGACCAAGGACAACCAGATCGAAGAGTTCATGTTCCTGGGCTTGCGCAAAACCAGGGGAGTATCCCGCAGGGAATTTTACCGCCGGTTTGGTGTGCCAATGGATGCCGTATATAAAAAAGAGCTGGCAGAGCTTTTGCAGCTTGGGCTGTTAGCGGAGGAAGGCGATTATATCCGGCTGACCCGAAAGGGGATCGATGTCAGCAATGGCGTACTGGCCAAATTTCTGCTGTAAACAATTCGTGGCACTGACAAATACAAAACGTGACATAAAATAAGGATGCTTCCCGTTGAAGTATCCTTCATTTTATTATATAATAAACAAAAGAAAACACCATTCACGAACCGGTTCCAGGTTCAGATTTTCCGTGCATTCGCACATCGATTTTCCCAAAACCAGTTTTCTATAGACGAAAAAAGGAGGAGCAGATTGAACTATAACGAATTTAAACGAGAGCTGCAAGAACAGCTGCTATCCAGGCTGGGCAGTCAGTCCCGTGTGATTTTTCATCAGGTGAGGAAGAACAACGAGGTTTCCCTGGAGTGCATCGTCATCTTAAAGGAAGGAGAGAACATCTCGCCCACATTTTATCTGGAGACCTATTACCAACGGTATCAGGAGGGGGAAACGATCGGGCGGATAGCTGCGGAAATTGTGGGAACGTATTTCCGGTTCAAACCGTCAGGGAAGGCAGATACGGCCCGCTATCTGAATCCGGAGTGGGCCATGGACCGGATCGTGTACCGCCTGGTAAACTACCGGAAAAATGAGCGCCTGCTGGCAGAGATGCCCCACCGGCGCTTTCTGGATCTGGCGGTAGTCTATGCCTGTGTGCTGGAGCTCTCCGACGAGGGCTGCGCCAGTATGCCGGTGCGCAGCAGCCACGCCGGAGCCTGGGGGTTTTCCGAAGAAAAGCTCTTTGCGCTGGCCTGCGGCAACACGCCACGGCTGCTGCCGCATCACCTGATGACGACAGACGAGGTCGTCTGGAAGGACGGCCAGCCGGAAAAAAAGGAATTTATGTATATGCTTTCCAACCAACAGAAAAGCCATGGAGCCTCAGCCATATTGTATCCCGGCCTGCCGGAGCGGCTGTGCCGCCGGATCGGAGGTTCCTTCTATGTACTGCCCAGCAGTATTCACGAGTGCATTCTGCTTCCCCAACAGTACGCCCCGGCTCCAGGAAAGCTTCGCGAACTGGTAAAAGAAATCAACCGCACACAGCTTGCGCCCCAGGATGTGCTCTCAGACAGTGTATACTGCATCCGGGAAAACCAGCTGGTCTATGCATAAGAAAGAAACAGATTGCCGTGCATGTGCTTGACAGATAAGTCCGGCGATGATACAATACTTGGGAACAAGATAGATTTGCAGGGGGACCTGACGGCAGTGTGCCTGACGGTTGAGAAGGTAAAACCTGACCCTTTGAACCTGTTGGTTAAGACCAGTGAAGGAAGCAGATGTTATTTATTCTATTGCGTATACAAAGGATGAAGTGATCATCGAGGCTCCTGCGGGAGCCTTTTTCTTTTCCCTTAATCACGTCTGATCAAAATCCGTCTTCGGGTGGGGAGCGCCGCCCGGGTCTTTGCCGCTTCGGCATAAACTGTTCAGCGAGGGAATCCGTGTTTCGGAGTGAGAGGATGCTAAGGCTGATGGGGGATCAGCGGAGCATCGACCGCAAATACCAATATACAGGTACGGCAGGTGCCGGCCTGAACAGGAGGAAAAGTGGAATGAAGAAAACAGAAATCAGAAAGCTTGCCCTCGCAGGTATCTTGGTAGCGGTAGCAGTGGTCTGCTCTCCGCTGTCTATACCGGTGGGCGCGTCAAAATGCTCTCCGACCCAGCATTTTATCAATATTCTGGGCGGTGTGTTTTTAGGTCCCTGGTATGCGGTGGGGATGGCGTTTGTCACCAGCCTGATCCGGAACCTGATCGGCACGGGAACGCTTCTGGCCTTTCCCGGCTCCATGTGCGGGGCCTTTTTGTGCGGAATGCTGTATAAGTATTGCAGAAAGCTTCCGCTGGCGTACGCAGGAGAGCTGTTTGGCACTTCCGTGATCGGCGGGCTGCTTTCCTATCCGGTAGCCGCATTCGTGATGGGCAGGGAGGCGGCTGTGTTTGGCTTTATCTTCCCGTTCTTTGTATCCAGCTGCGGCGGGACAATTCTGGCTGCCGTACTGGTAACAATGATGAAGAAGGCCAGGATTTTCGATGTGTATCTGGGAAATCTTTCAGGAGAGTGATACATATGGCAGGAGAGCTTCTGAAGCGTGTGGCTGCGGAAAAGCCGCGTGTGCACTGCATCAGCAACTATGTGACCATCAATGACTGCGCCAATATCCTGCTGGCCTGCGGGGCGCTTCCCGTGATGGCTGACGATCCGCGGGAGACGGCAGAGGTTACGGCGATCAGCTCCGCGCTGGTGATCAATATGGGGACGCTTCACGACTACACCGTGCCCGGGATGCTCCGGGCAGGGGAAGAGGCGAACCGCAGGGGGATACCTGTGGTGCTGGATCCGGTAGGGGCGGGGATGTCCGCCTTCCGCCGGGAAACGGCAGAGAAGCTGCTTAAGCGCATCCGTTTTTCCGTCATCCGGGGAAATATCTCCGAGATCAAGGCGCTCTGTCTGAACTGCGGGAACAGGGGCGGCGTGGATGCGGCGCCGGAGGATGTCTGCCGGGAAAACCGTGAGGAGGAAGCCCTGCGCTATGCCAGGCAGCTGAGCGGCGGAACCGGAGCGGTAATCGCCGTTTCCGGGGCAAAGGATGTGCTTGTCAGCCCGGAGGGACAGGCGCTGAAGATCAGCAACGGCCACTCGTCTATGGCCGGGATCACCGGCACCGGCTGTATGCTTTCCGTGCTGATGGGAGCCTTTGCCGCAGTAAGCACGGATCTGCTGTCGGCTGCAGCCGCGGCCGACGGCCTGATGGGGCTGGCCGGGGAGCGGGCTTACCGGCGGATGGAGCAAAGCGGGACAGGAACCGGCTCCATGCGCGTATACCTGCTGGATGAGGTAAGCCGGATGACTCCGGAATGCCTGGAAGGAGGAATACAGATTGCACGTATCTGAAGAAATGCTGAGACTGTACGCCGTAACCGACCGGAGCTGGCTGGGACAAAGGACGCTTGCCTGGCAGGTGGAGGAGGCAATCCTCGGCGGAGCTACCCTGATCCAGCTGCGGGAGAAGCATATGCCGCGGGACGAAATTTATGCGCTTGGACTGGAGATAAAAGCGGTCACGGATAAATACGGGATTCCGCTGATTGTTAACGACGACGCCGGGCTTGCCGCACAGCTGGGAGCGGGCGGCGTGCACATCGGGCAGGAGGACGGCGGCGTAAGGGCGGCCAGGCTTCTGCTGGGAGAAGACCGCATTGTAGGAGCGACTGCCCACAACGTAAAAGAAGCGGTGGAGGCCGAACAGGAGGGGGCCGACTATCTGGGGGTCGGCGCAGCCTTTGGTTCCGCCACAAAGACAGACGCCCGTCCGATTACCGCAGAGGAAATCCGGAAGATCTGCCAGGCAGTCCGGATTCCGGTGGTAGCGATCGGCGGAATCACCCAGGAAAACATCGCCCGGCTTTCCGGTACAGGTATTGCCGGAGTGGCGGTGGTATCGGCTGTTTTTGCGGCGGCAGATATCCGGGAAGCCGCGCGCAGGCTGCGGCAGCAGGCAGAGCAGCTGTAGAGGGGGAGCAGTGCTGCGGCACGGGGCCCTTTTGGCGGAGGATTGGGGGCACCACCTTCCTTCGCGGTACAAAATCATGCGTTCTATGCATCCCAGGGCGAAGCCGCGGTACATGCGGGGCATACGGGATGCGGTTCAGAAAAGGAGAAAACAGATGAGAACAGCATTGACAATCGCCGGAAGTGATTCCAGCGGAGGCGCCGGCATTCAGGCAGATATCAAAACGATGACGGTAAACGGTGTTTTTGCCATGAGTGCAGTCACCGCGCTGACTGCGCAGAATACGACCGGCGTACAGGGGATAATGGAGGTAAGTCCGGAGTTTTTAGGAGCTCAGCTGGACAGTATATTTACGGATATCTTTCCGGATGCAGTAAAGATCGGAATGGTTTCCTCAGCGGGGCTGATTCGTGTAATCGCGGAAAAGCTGGAGCGCTATGGAGCGAAGCGTATAGTG
This sequence comes from Clostridiales bacterium, assembly GCA_019420425.1. Taxonomy (GTDB): domain Bacteria; phylum Bacillota; class Clostridia; order Lachnospirales; family Lachnospiraceae; genus JAHZHG01. The sequence continues at coordinate 803 of JAHZHG010000145.1, read as the reverse complement.
GCAGATCCGGTGATGGTGGCCACCAGCGGCGCCAGGCTGATCAGCGTGGACGCGGTAGAAACGCTGAAAACGGAGCTGCTGCCCAGAGCTGCGGTGATCACGCCGAATATTCCGGAAGCAGAGGTATTGTCAGGATTCACCATTGCCTCGGAGGAGGAAATGGCGAAAGCGGCAGAAGCGATCCACAAAGCCTACGGCTGTGCCGTCCTGGTCAAGGGAGGTCATCGGGTCAATGACGCAAACGACCTTCTCTGGGACGGGGACGGCCCGAAATGGTTTCAGGGAAAACGAATCGACAATCCAAACACCCACGGAACAGGCTGTACCCTGTCCAGCGCCATTGCGGCAAACCTGGCCAAGGGCTATTCCCTGGAAGCAGCCGTAGAACGGGCAAAGGCCTATTTATCCGGCGCTCTTTCCGCCATGCTGGATCTGGGCGCGGGCAGCGGACCGATGGATCATGGATTTGACATAAAGGATGAATATCGGGAGGAAAACCGGGATGGAAAATAAAAAGACCTCTGTTTTTGCCAACGGATTGATCTGGTTCGGCGCAGGCGTATCCATTGCGGAGATCCTGACCGGAACCAGCTTTGCCCCCCTGGGCGTTGAAAAGGGCTTGGCGGCTATTCTGATCGGCCATGTGATCGGCTGTATCCTGCTTTTCCTGGCGGGGCTGATCGGCGGACAGACGGGCAGGAGCGCGATGGAGACGGTGAAGCTGAGCTTTGGAGAGCGGGGCGGCCTGCTGTTTTCTCTGCTGCACGTATTGCAGCTGGTGGGCTGGACGGCGATCATGATTT
>JAHZHG010000144.1 GCA_019420425.1 Clostridiales bacterium | reverse complement strand
GACCAGCCGGTATGCCCGGTAATGACAAGGGGAGTTAATCCCCTGCTCCGCAGCAGTTGTTCCAGCGCCGCCAGTGATTTCATGGACAGCGCGTTGTCCTCTGCCAGACTGTCTAAAAAGCTGCATCCGCCCCTCGGGCCAAACCAGATCGTGTCTCCGGTGAACAAGTACGTGTCGTCAATGAGATATACCATGTGCCCCCAGGTATGCCCCGGTACCAAAATGCATTCGATCTTGATGCCGTCGATTTCAAGCACCTGCCCGTCCTTCAACAGCACCTTTTTGTTGTCGATCTCCACATAGGGCAGCTTGTACCACCCGCCGTAGACCTTGCGGCGAACCTCCTTGGTCAGATACCGGTTTTCAATTTCGCTGATATAAAGTGTCGCATGCCGGAATAATCCATCGCTGTCCCTCTCCACCGCGCCCACATGATCGGTATCCTGGTGGGTAATGAGAATGTGCCTGATCTCCTCCGGCTTTAGCCCCAGCCACGCCATCTTCTCGCCCAGCCGCTCATAGTTATACCCGGCGTCGATCATAATGGTGGCTCCATTCTTCGTGTAGAAGAAAATGTTTGCCACAAACTCTCTGATACATTTCACATGCTCGTCGATGACGCCCGTATTCAGGGGCTTAAAAATTTCCTTGCCCCTGAATTTGAGGGCCATAAATTTTTCCTGGAATGTTGATGCCTGTTTGGACATTTTTCTTCCTTTCGTCAAGTAAATTTTATGGATATCCCTTCACTTCTCTACCATTCCCGCAGAATTTTGGTGATTTTCCGGTCAATGTCCACCCGCGTGTCTCTGCATTCCTTCGGATGCTGCCGCCCGGCTTTGAACAGAATCCCGACCAGCAGGGAAACGCCGACGGGAATCATCTTCTTCATCATACCCTGGGGAAAGACGAAGTGCGTACCGCGCTCATAGAGCAGAGCTTCATAGCTGCATTCGCGGGGCCTCTCCTCCAGCCGCCGTACCATACGGCGGATGTACTTACAGGTATCCCACAGGACATCATCCTCTGCGCCCACAAAGACAACTCGTCCCCTGATGTTCTCTACCTTGATTTTTTCTTCCTCCTGAATGGGATGTAACCGCTCGGACTCATTAAATAGGCCGCGGCTGGCAATCCTGTCGCCGCCTGCCCTGGATTCTTTCATCACATTCTTCCAGTAGTCCGGGTGCCTCCAGGCATAGGGCAGGTATGGCAGCGGCTTCCCCTGGTAGGTAAGGGTAGACTCCTTTTCCCCCGGCCATTCTCTGCAGCCGTCCCGCTTCCCCTGGTAAAAGCCCTCCATGATGAAATCCGACGGGGTAAACGCCAGTGTCAGGGTGATATCCGGGAAATAGGATGCCGCTGCCAGTGCGATCATGCCGGTAGTAGAGCCGCCTGTAACGCCGATTTTTTCGATGCCCTGGCTTTTCAAAAAGGCAATGGCTTTTTCGCAGCATTCCAGTGGGTAGCTGTGGTAGCCGCAATCCGTTTTCGCCGGGGCCAGAGCCAGCATATGGCAGTCCAAATCGTGGAGCCATTTGGCGGCGCCCCGCACCATTACATTGTCCGCAGAATCCCCGATCATGCACAGGAACGCCTTGCTGCCTGCCTTTACGTTGGGGTAATAAGCGCCGTAAAAGCCGTCCTTCTCCATGGAAAAATATTGTCTTTTCATACCGGCGCCTCCTTCAGTGATTTCCGGTGTGCTGTCTGCACTTCCGTTGAAAACTGCTCCGGATACTCCCCCGCCAGCGTACCGTGTCCCATGTTGGGGAATACCTTGTAGGTGAAGGCATAGCCCTTGTCCTGCCACGCCTTGATATGTTTCGCCAGCTTCTTTTCGGTGGAGCTTTGAATGCCGTGCCAGATGTACATATCTGTCTGCTTAAAAAGCGAAAAATCCCGGTGCCGTCCGATCATGCATTTGTCCTGATTGACCCAGCTGCGCCAGGTGGCATCTTGATAGACAATGCGGTCAAAGGACTCCTCGCTGCGGTTCATCATCTTGCAGACGATCTTCCTGCGGATGGGCCCCGCCTTACCAATCAGTTGATACGCAAAACCGGTCAGGAAAAAAAGGTAGATGTTCTGCAGAACCGGATTTTTGATATCCGCATAATCCATGGTGGGCATTCCATCGGCGATAGTTGTTGTGATGGTGAGCCGGTCATCCGCCAGCACATCCATCAGGACGAAGGTCCCGTAGGAAACGCCGTAGAGAATGTCAATCTTTCCGCCATAGTGCTCCACAATATAATCGCCCAGCCGTTTAGCCTCATCCTGCACAGACCGGAACTCCGTTTCCGGTTCGTCGGGGTTGAACCCGTCGTAGGCCACCAGCACCACATGATAGACCTTTGCCATTTCCTCAGCCACCGGCAGTGCGCCGCGATAGCACACCCCGCCGCCGTGAAGCATCACCATCAGCTCCGGGTGTTCTTTGCCAAATTCAAAATATTTCATATTCACGCCCTCCCCATAAACGGGAACAGAATCCCGGCAATGGAAGCCGCAATTATGGGATTGCCGACAATGGTAATTCCCCACTTCACAATCAACGTCTTTTGGGGAATATATGGCTTCAGATCCTCCGTGCCCGGGATCGTCCAGGCTTTGGTATGGCCGACCCAGTACCAGTCGATAAAAAAGCGATCAAAGAGCCCCTCTGCCATCGTCAGCGCATAGATCTGCCAGAACGGACTCCAAAATCCTCTCGCTCCATTGATACCGTAGACTGCCCATACAGCGAATGTAACCAGAATAAGCAGTGTAATACATTTGAATGCTTTTCTGTTCCTATCCAAACGTTCTCTGGTGATCAGGCCCATTTCGACAACCCTGTCCTGAACATCCCCTTCATAAAGGAATGCTGCATTATGTATCCCGTTGGCAATCGCTACAACGCAAGGCACAAGCAGAATAAAGCAAATAATCAAACATTCAAGAATCAGTACCATATTATCGTCTCCCTTACATCAAAGTACATATCCATGCCGCAAGCAGGCATCCGAAAAGGATCAGAACAGTTTGTATCAGATGCGATTTTTTGTTATAGCCAAAAATCTCCGGGCCATAAATATCCTTCACCTCCGGGTAATCGCGTGGAAGAAGTTGGAATGGCATAAAAGCACCCAGTCGAAGAACAAACACTTCCTGCGCTGCCTTTGGCGCTGAGGTAAAAAAGCACTTGTCCCCATGGGCAAAAGTATATTAATAGTTATACAAGACTAACTCAAAATTATTATAGCACTGAAAGCAAACGTAAGCAATCTCTTTTCTGGTTTTGCGTGAAATGGAATACAACAGAGAAAGAAATATTTCCTGATTGATTCAGACAAATAAGCATCCCCATACCTCCCGCTTAGTGCTCCGCACACTTGAAGCAGGAGTATGAGAATGCTTATCTGCGTTTAAATCACATTACAAGGAAGGTACAGGTTCCCGGCATCAGCCGAACCGTTCCTGCAGTCTGTTTTACCGGAGACAGGTCGGGCAGACCAGTCGTGCCGGAAATTTTCAATTCACGCCCGTTAAGACGCATGATGGCAGACCGTACAGTTTCCCCGCTTAACGTATAACGGTCAGCTTCTTTCGGGATTCGTACCGTAAGGTTATCCGTCAGTGAATTGTTGATGATCAGATAGGAAACACCGGGCTTTTTATCTTTACGGGAATGGCAATAGATATGGGCATTTTCTATTCCGGGATTGCCGCAGTCGTATACCGTCGATCCCATCAGGCGATTCCAGAGCAGTACGGCAAAGTAATTTGGACGCGGTTCAAACGTTCCGTGCCGTAAAAATCCATAATCCGACGAAGCCAGTGTGTTGTGGAACACAACGCCGTCGGTAAGCTCCGAAAAACTTCCCAGCTCATTCAGGGTACGGAACACATCCAGATAAGTGGAAGCCCATGTATCTCCGCCACCTCCCGCATCCCCGGATTCCGTAACCCACATTTGCCCGCCGGGGACATATTGATTTCTCAAAGGGATGTGGTTTTTTACACAGGATGGCGCAACGTCCAGATAGGCGTCGGTGTGCGCTTCTTTGCTGTCCCAATGGGAATCCGGCGCGGCTGATGCAAGACGTTCCGAAATTCCGTTATAATAGTGATAACTGAATACGTCGAGATGGATTTTCGTTCCCGCCATCAAATCATGCGTTGTGCAGACATCCGTAAGGCTTCCGATGCCCGCGCTTATATTTTTCTCTCCTGGCTTCATTACAGACGGGTCGCCTGTTGTACACGGACCAACAATCAGGCAATGCGGATAGTTCTCCCTCACCCACCTGTTGAAAATATCCTGGTCCCTTGCGTAATCCGATGCGGTATATCCGACGGGCGTTCCGGATAGCTCTAACATATTCGGTTCATTCATAAACTCGGCGGCATCGATATCCACGCCATATTCATGACTGAACGCAAAAATTTTCCTGGCCTGTGTCAGGTCCAGAGGCCCGCCGTTTGGATGGTCTCCCGCACAGTTGCTGACGGAAATCAACAATTTTCCGTCCACGGCTTTTACAAATTTCAGAACGCCGATCCACTGCTCCCTTGTCAGGATATTCTGGTATCCTTCGGGTACAACCCCTTCTGTCACGCCATCAAAATCATAATAGGTTTTTGTCGCCCATGAACCGGAAACACGAATCCAGGCAGGACCGAATTGCCTCGCCAATTCGATCAGGCGTACATTGGATAAATCAATCGGCGGGTAGTACTGCATCAATTCCGCCATATCGGTAAAGCCCTGTGTCGGCATAGAAACGGGGGCGAACTCCTCCGTTCCCGCAATCTGCTCTTTTGTATACGCCTTCCAGAACATGCCGCCGGTTACTTCCGCCATTTCGATATTATAGGACATCAACCGCTCATTGACAGTCCGGATGATATCCAGACTGTCTGTTTTTAATTCACTAAAACGTGTCATGCCAAAGCTAACCTCCTGGCTTAGTTTGTTTTTATAGGGATATTACGTTACAAATTGCTGATGTGATGATTATCCTTCTGCGTTATCATTATTTTTCGGCTTACAAACAGGGGGATAATATCAAACACAGCCTGGCCAAGCAGTGAAACGCCGGTAAACCGCCATAGAACTACAGTCGTCGTAAACGGATTGAGGATAATCACAAGCGCACAGATCACTGAAATGGCAGCACTGATTGCGCTCCACCACCACTTGTTATTTTTCAGCCGCAGCAGATCCACCCCCGTCTGCAAAAGGAGAAATCTTTTTGAGAGGAAACACACGAAAGGACACAGGAAATTTGTACGCTCCCTATTTTGGATTTCAACGAATATCATATACGCTTCTCACGCGCAGATTTTCTGCCTCTCCGCGCAGCACTTTTACCCATTTTTCTCCGCCGTTTAAGTCAAAGTAGTTATCTGAGAGTACGAGATCTTCTTCTGTATTCTGAATCTCCACACTCCGCGCATAGGCGCAGGCGCTCACTCCGATCCAGGTGCCGTTTTCCCGCTCTTCCCTCCGTACGGTCAGCCTGGGATCCGCGTAGCGGAAGTATTTCGGGTAGGAGAAAATCACCGTTCCGCCGGATATCCGCACACCGTCACGGAAAGCTTCATAGCTTACATATTCGGAGAATACGTCAATTTCCGGCAGCAGTACCTTGTCCAGCCACACCGTACTTAAGGGCGGCACGCAAACCGAGGCTGTCTGCTCGCAGGGCAGGCCCTCCGTGGAAATCACCTCGCCCTTTGCGTTTCTGGCACTCCATTTCACCGTAACCATCTGCTCTTCCAGTGTCTCGTTGGCTACATTCAGCCATATGGACTTCTCGAAGGCAAAGTGCTGCCGGTTCATATTGGCTTCCTTCGACATCCATCCCTCTTCCGCACAGGAAAGCAGGACAGGCGCGAAAAAGCGCTTTGCATAGTAATGCAGCGCCTTCCAGCGGCCGTAATAGTCGATGGAGGACCAGGAAATCACCGGCCAGCAGTCATTTAACTGCCAGTAGATTGCTCCCATGCACCGGTTCTGGTTCCGGTTCCGGCGGAAATGCTCTACGCCATAGCGGATGGCATCTGCCTGGAGCAGCTGGGAGGCATAGACAAAGGTGGAAAAATCGTTGGGATAGCGGTACATCTGCTGCATATAGCCCATAATCTTTCCGTTTGCCCCATAATTCCGCTGATGCTTTTCCATCACATAGGAAAACGGATTCAGGTCTGCCGGGTCATCCGTAACTGTCTCCAGGGTCTTTACCGCCGGAAACGCCTGAAAACCGAATTCTGACGCATAGCGGAAGTAGAACTTCCGGTACTCGGTGAATGGACGGTTGCCGTGCCACACCTTCCAGTAGTGCACGTCTCCCCGGTTTGGATCATTGGGATTGTCAAAGGAACCGCCTGAGGAGGGGCTGGCCGGCCAGTAAAAGGTAACCGGATCGTATTTTTTCAGCTCCTCCGGCAGAATCCGCTCGTACATCAGCAGATAGTCCCTCACCTCTGTCGGCTTAGTCACCCAGTTCCGCTCGTCCACAAACATCTCCATCTCGTTGTTTCCGCACCATAGGCCAAGGCTGGCATGGTGGCGGAGCCGTTTGATGTTATCCCGTGCCTCCAGGCGCATATTGGCTTCAAAACGCTCTGTCAGCTCATATACGGAGCAGGCGAACATGAAGTCCTGCCAGACCACCAGGCCCAGCTCGTCACAGATATCATAAAACCAGTCGTCCGGGTACAATCCGCCGCCCCAGACACGGATAGAATTGTAATTTGCTGCCTTGCAGTCCAAAAGCAGCTGCCTTGTGCGCTCCGGATTCCTTCTGCCCAGGATGTGCTCCTCGGGAATATAGTCCGCGCCCATGGCAAAATACGCCTTCCCGTTTGCCGTCTGGGCAAAGGTCTCTCCCCACTCGTCCTTCTGGCGCAGCATCGTCAGCGTGCGCAGGCCAATCCGCTTTTCACACCTGTCCACCGGATTTCCGTTTTCATCCGCTGCCGTAAAGCAGACACGGTAAAGCGGCTGGCTGCCCAGCCCGTTTGGCCACCAGAGCCTCGGATTCTCCAGGGTAATGGTCAGCTCGTCCAGTC
>JAHZHG010000143.1:2643-7063 GCA_019420425.1 Clostridiales bacterium | reverse complement strand
AGAGCTATGCCGGACGGCCGGTGCTGGACGGGTTTACCCTGGTACTGCCTCAGGGGAGCCGTACCTGTCTGATGGCCCCGTCCGGTTCGGGCAAGACCACGCTGTTTCGCCTGATTCTCGGTCTGGAGCGGCCGGATGGCGGAGAGATTACCGGAACGGACGGCTGCCGGATGGGCGCGGTTTTCCAGGAGGACCGCCTTTTGGAGGAGCTGACGGCGGTGGAAAACGTGCGCCTGGTGACGGCAAAGCCGGTTTCCGACAGGGAGATACGCAGCCACCTGCTGCGTGTGCTTCCCGAAGAGGCCCTGGATAAGCCGGCAGGAAAGCAGAGCGGCGGAATGAAACGGAGGATTGCCCTCGTGCGCGCAGTGCTGTCCCCAGCCGATGTCCTTGTGCTGGACGAGCCGTTCGCCGGCCTGGACTCAGCGACAAAGGAGCAGGTTATCCGATATCTGCTGGAGGAGCAAAAGGGGCGTACGCTTTTGTTTTCTACCCACCAGGAGGAGGACGCCCGCCTGATGCAGGCAGACGTCTGCGGGTTAAACGCAGCGGCCGATGAAGTAAAATCCGTTTGAGCGGTGTCCGTTCATGGTGGTAAAGACGAGCTGCTCATGCTTAAGGGGAGCAAAGCCGGACAGCAGGCGGCGTATCCGTTCCTTGTCATGATGCCGGCACACGGCGCCCTCCGGCAGCTCGAAAACGCCGTATATCCCGTATTTTTTCTGAAATTCCTGATAGCGGGATACGTTGCGTTCATCCGTATTCAGCAGAAAATCATTGACGTAGAGAATACCGCCGGGTTTTAAGACACGGCGGATTTCCGCAATCAGCTGTTCCTGTTCTTTGTCGTCTGCAATGCAGGTCAGGACGGCGAAAAGGATGACGGCATCCACAGCTTTATCCGGCAGTGGAATGCGCCCGCTTTCCATGACGCGAAGGTCAAGGGAGGGATACTGTGCCTTTCCGCGCCGGATCATTTCTTCAGAAAAATCCAATCCCATGAGTCGGGTAAAGCCGGCCTGGGACAGCTCATTCAGTGTGCGGCCATAGCCGCAGCCCACATCCAGGATCTGTGCATCCCTGCTCACATATTCAGCAAATTCCGCCGCCTGAAAAGGGGTGGTAAATTCCTTTTTCTCTGCAGCCTGGTTCCAGTAGGTTTTTTGTTCCATGATGATCGTTCCTTTCTTTTTTCTTGTATTCTAGCAGGTGATATGGCAGTATAAGTATGAGAAATCTCATCTGTTTATCAGGAGGAGCAGGTTATGCAGAATACCGTTCTGGATTATTTTGAAATGGACATTCGCCCTTTTTTGTCCCCGGTGAGCTTTTCCGGGGGAGAGGGTATCTTAGAGGAGGGGGAATGCCCTTCCTGTCTGTATTACTTCGTCGAGGGCCGGGCAAAGCTGTTTCTCACCCACGAAAACGGGCGCATCTCTCTGATCAATTTTTTGGATGCGCCGTGCTTTGTCGGAGAGATGGAGCTGATCGGGGCGCAGAAATATGCCAATGGAGTGACGGCGGTGACACCGTGCACAGGATATCGGATTGATACGGGCAGGTGCAGAGAGCAGCTGCTGAGGGATACCCGGTTTCTGCGGTATCTCTGCCAATTCCTTGGCGAAAAAGCCATCGGAAACACAGCAAATTATTCCCGTAACCAGTCCTATCCGCTGGAAAACCGTCTGGCCGGCTTCATCCTGACAACGGCGCAAGGAGGCATATACCGGGAGAGACATACAGAGGCGGCGGAGTTTCTGGGGGTGACCTATCGACATTTTCTGTATGTGCTGGCAGGCATGGTAAAAAGAGGAATACTGCGGAAAACAGAGGCGGGATATCGGATTGCAGACAGAGAGGCGCTGGAGGAGCTGGCACGGAGGTAGAAATGGGGGCTGTCCATGAATCCCACATAAATAACTATCACAATAGTCATTGACACAAGATGACTATTGTGATAGTATACTTATATCGCGATAACTATTGCAATAGTCAAAGGAGCGCCATATGGAGAAAAAACTATTCGATTCAGAACTGAAGGTAATGGAAGTGTTATGGAAAGAAGGTGATCTCCCAGCCGGAAAGATAGCCAGGCTGTTAAAGGAAGAAATCGGCTGGAATAGGAACACAACGTATACGGTAATCAAAAAATGTATAGATAAAGGAATCATTCATCGGGAAGAGCCAAACTTTATATGCAGGGCAGCCATTACCCGTGAAGAGGTACAGCGGTATGAGACGCAGGAGCTGATCGGAAAAATGTTCGACGGCTCCCGGGAAAAATTTCTGGCAGCGTTTTTTAGCGAGAAAAGCCTTTCCAGGGAGGAAATCGATGGACTGAAGCGGTTGGTAGAGCGGCTGCAGTGAGGAGGAGCGTATGGGAATCGCAGAGCGAAGCATATCCGCCGGGATTCTGATTCTGCTGACCGCCGCAGTCCGTTCCGCAGCCATGAACCGCCTGCCGAAGCGGACATTTCTGGCCCTGTGGGGAATCGTGCTGATCCGCCTTCTTTTGCCGTTCTCCCTTCCGCTCAGCGCAGGGATCGGCCGGCTGAGCGGCCTGGGAACAGAGCTGGCCGCAGCCGTTGAAACGGCGGGGATGGAGCTGTCCGGCAGGATGGATACAGACAGCGCAGCCGCAGGCGGAACCCCTCAGCCTGGAGAAAATACAGACAAGCCGATTGTGGACGAAAGCAGAAATACAGCCGCCGTCAGGCCGCATATTCTGACCATCGTCTGGCTGGCCGGAATGCTGTTCACGGCCATTTGGTTTGCCGCCGCATACATCCGCAGCAGCCGCTGCATCGCGGATGCCCTGCCGGTGGATGGCAGCAGCGATAAACAGTCCCTGTTGGCCGTCCTGTGCCGGAAGCAGAATATCCGATGCCGTACTGTCCGCCTGCTGGCCTCCGATCGGCTTGGCACACCGGTTACCTGGGGTATTCTGCGGCCGAAAATCGTCCTCTCAACGCTGATGGACTCCACCGATGAATGGATGACAGCGTGTGTCATAGAGCATGAGCTGGTGCATATCCGGCGGTTTGACCAGCTGTGGAAGCTGGCCGCAGCGGCCGCCCTGTGCATCCACTGGTTCAATCCGCTGGTCTGGCTGATGTACAGTCTCTTCGTCCGGGATCTGGAAATATCCTGCGACGAACGTGTGGTGTTTAGCCAGGGCGTGGAAAACAGGCAGAGATACGCCATGACACTGATCTGTCTGGCAGAGCAAAAGACAGGCCTTCCGGTGCTGTACAGCGGCTTCGGAAGGGCTGCAGTGCGGGAAAGGATTGTGGCGATTATGAAGACAAAGAAAACGACAATGACCGGAATACTGTGTGCGGCCGGCCTGGTGCTGGCCTCGGCCACCGTATTTGCGGCAGGCAGCAGCACAGAGACAGACAATTTTGCGGAAACACTGAGCAGCTATCAAAAGGCGCTGGAACAGGACAGCTATTATAACTGGGTAAGGCTGGAAAACAGCCTGCTGAAAGACGATGCAGAGGCAAAGCAGCTGATTTTGCAATATGAACCCTACGGACTGAGCTACAGTGAGGAGTACGACGAGCTGTTCTTCGAGGGCAAGCCTGTGCGGGAGCTGTATGACGAACATACCGGCGTATTTCTGGCCCGGACCATGGGGCGGGGATTCCTGAAAGACAGCGTAGACGTGCGCGCAGTATACGACGGCGACAGGCTGACGGGACTACGGGCAGCTACGGAAGAAGAGTACAGCCTGCGGACAGCCGAGCGCCTGGAGGTATCGGAAAGTGCTGACAGTGAGGAAGAAAACAGCCTGATCGGCACAGACGAACGCGATACGCTGAAGTCAATTGAAGAGAACGAGGAAAAGGAAATACGCCAGATGGAGGAGGCCGAATTGTCTGCCGCAATAGCCGCACAGCAGGAAGTGATGAAGGCGCTGGAGGAATTGGAAAAGAGAAACGCAGAGACAGATTAGGCTGCATTTTGCGGGCTGCTGTTCAGGACCGCGTCACGCACTTGCCGCGCGACTGCGGGAGAATATGATTCAGTTGGGCCTGAACCGGTCGAAATGAAGCTTGCATAACCGACGGGAAAACGCTACAATAAAAGAAAACCATCAAAAGAAAACCACCAAAAGAAAACCATTGGAGGATATGCGATATGCTGAACCAATTTCGAGAAAGACTGGAACAGAACCAGTCCACAGTGACAACGAGAATATGGAGCACATGGCCGCGGTTTATCGAGGCAGCCGCCTCCACAGGCAGCTTTGACTATCTGGAATTTGTGGCCGAGTATTCCCCGTTCACGCTGAACGACCTGGAAAACTTTGCCCGTACCTGTGAGCTGTACCGCGTGGGTTCCATGATTAAGGTAGATTTCCAGAACCGGTTTTACGTGGCCCAAAAGGCGATGGCGGCCGGCTTTCAGGCCGTAC
>JAHZHG010000143.1:0-2633 GCA_019420425.1 Clostridiales bacterium | reverse complement strand
CGTACTGTTTACGGATCACAAAACGCCGGAGGAGGTACGGGAAACGCTGAATGCGGTCACTCCCGACTGCCCGGAATACGGCGGCCGTTTCGGCTATCCCAGCGGCCGGTGGATCGAGTTCCATCCCAGGCTGAGCCAGATGGATTACGCCCGGATGAACAAAAGCGTGGTGAAGGCCTTCATGATCGAAAAACGGGAGGCAATGGAAAATCTGGAAGAAATCTGCCGCATCCCCGGCGTGGACATGGTGCAGTTCGGTCCCTCGGACTACAGCATGAGTATGGGCTGGAACCGGAACGAGCACCAGGAGGAGCTGGAGCAGGTGCAGAGAACCATGATCGAGACTGCCCTGGCCTGCGGCGTGCGTCCGCGGGTGGAGATCAGCACCGTGGAGGAGGCGGAAACATACAAGGCCCTTGGCGTAAAGGATTTCAGCATTCTGGATCAGATGGCGATCCTGATGCGCTCCTGGACGGGCGAGTGCGCCCAGGTAAGGCGGGTGGCCAGAGATGAAGATTGACCGGTTTATGGAGGTCATGGATCTGGCCGAGAAGCTGAAAAATAATACCCGGCATTCCTGGACTTCCTCCGGACGGCGCGAGAGCGTGGCAGAGCACAGCTGGCGCCTGATGATGATGGCTTACTTCTGCCAGGACGAATTCCCGGAGCTGGACATGAATAAGGTGCTGGAAATGTGCCTGCTTCATGATATGGGAGAGGCCTTTACCGGGGATATCCCCGCATTTGAAAAGTCAGAAGCGGATACGAAAAACGAGAGCCGGATACTGGAGGAGTGGACGGCCTCCCTTCCCGAGCCCTACCGGACCAGAATGGGAGAGCTTTACCGGGAAATGGACGCCCTGGAGACGCCGGAGGCCAGACTGTACAAGGCACTGGACAAGATGGAGGCTGTACTCCAGCACAACCAGGCCGATTTGAGCACCTGGCTTTCGCTGGAATACGACCTGCAGCTCACCTATGGAAAGGAGGAGACGGAGGCGTTCGCATTTACCCGGGCACTCAGAGAACGGCTGAATGCAGATACAAAAAAGAAAACGAACCGATAAAAAATGCACTGTCCTGTTTCGGGACAGTGCATTATGTAATTACGCCTTTTTGGAAACCTTTGCCTTTATCCGTTTGAAGAAGCCCTGTTTCTTGGGCGGCGGAGTCTCCAGAGAACCGCGGACACCGCGGACTTCCATAATATAGATACCGCTGACCACGGCCTTGATTTCCTTCTTTACCGGGATCAGGTCAAAAACCTGGGCATCAGCGACAAGGGTCATAATCCTCGGCCCCACCTTTGCTTTTACGATGGGCAGCTTGGAGCGGCGCATCATTTTGGGCGTCTGGTCGATAACAACCTGGGGGAGTCCGGATTCTTTGATCTTTAGCCTTTTTTTATCGATAACCAGCATGGATACGGTCTGCTTTGCGGCTTCCATCTGCTCCTGCTGAGCGACCTGCTTTTTTTGAAGCCTTCGGCCGACAAAATATAAAACGGCCAAAACGACGACGAGTACGATGAGTACGATCATCAGAACGGTTAGGAATGTGTTCATAGGGACCTCCTGTAATAGTTGATTTCAAAGAATTATTTTAGCATTTTTTTGAATAAAGTGCAATGATTCTTTATTTTTTTATTAAGATTGAAATTGTACAGTGCAAACAGATAGAGAATGTGTTAAAATAAACCGGGTAAGGGCCTGACAGTCATGCCGGGCCGGGGGAACAGCATAGACTGGAAGTTGTGTGGAAATAAAAATCAGAGAGGATCAGAATATGAAAAGAAGAACAGTAATACTGGCAGCAGTTGCAGCATCCGCATTGATGGCAGCGGGCTGTGGAAAAAAGGAAGCAGCTACGGAAAAGACAAGCGAGACGGCCAGCGTAAGCCAGGAGACCGAAACCAATAAAACCGGTTCTGCAGAGGAAACGGAGCAGCAGTCCGAGACCGAGGCTCCCGCAGAGGAGACAGAAGGCCCGGCCTCCGAGACCGAGACTCCCGCGGAGGAGACGGAAGGCCCGGCAGCGGAGACAGAGGAGCAGACCGAAGCCGCAGGAGAGCAGGAGAGCGAGCAGCAGGCAGAGCGTCCGGATTATAAAGCGTCCGATTTTGTCACCCTGGGGGATTACGAGGGTATGGTTATCGAGATGGATCCCATAGAGGTAACAGATGAGGATATCCAGGCGGCGCTGGAGAACGATATTTCCACCTCCGGCAAGCTGGATGAGCTGACCACCGGTGAAGTACAGGAGGGCGACATTGCCTCCATCGACTATGAAGGAAAGAAGGACGGCGTAGCCTTCGACGGCGGCACAGCCAAGGGCTATGACCTGACGATTGGTTCCCATACCTTTATCGACGGCTTTGAGGAAGGGCTGGTTGGAGCCAAGATCGGCGACACCGTGGATTTGAACCTCACCTTCCCGGAGAACTATGGCTCAGCGGATCTGGCCGGCCAGGACGTCGTATTTACGGTTACGGTAAACTCCGTAAAGCGTATGCCGGAGGTAACGGATGAGCTGATCAAGGAGATCTCCGACGGCAGCTACAATACCATAGACGAGTACAAGGCCATGCTGAAGGATGAGCTGCTCGAGTCCAAGGAGAGCTCCAGAGAAAATGA
>JAHZHG010000142.1 GCA_019420425.1 Clostridiales bacterium | reverse complement strand
CGCCCTGGCCTGTCATGAGCCGGAAGAAACCTGCTTCTGCAAGGTATTTGGCATTGACTGTGCAGAGCCGGCCGCCGATGTGGCGATGTGGAAGATCGAAGGCGGCTATGCCTGGAAGGCCCTGACGGAAAAGGGGGAGGCGCTGACCGCCCTTGTTGCGGACGCGCTGGAAGAGGACGAGGCGGCAGAGCAGGCAGTCGAGCAGGAAAAGAGACAGATACGCCGGATTGTGGAGAAGCTGCCCTACAGCGGCCTTTCCCTGGAGGGCTGGAACGGAGACGCCCTCACCGAAAAATTCAACTCGCCCCTCTGGGATGAGCTGTACAAGCCGTGCCTGGCCTGCGGTACCTGCACCTTTGTGTGCCCCACCTGCCAGTGCTACGACATTAAGGATTATGATACGGGCCATGGAATCAAGCGGTACCGCTGCTGGGATTCCTGCATGTACTCTGATTTTACCATGATGGCCCATGGAAATAACCGGACGAGCCAGCTGCAGCGGTTCCGTCAGCGGTTTATGCACAAGCTGGTGTACTTCCCGGCCAACAATGACGGGCTGTACTCCTGCGTAGGCTGCGGCCGCTGCGTGGAGAAATGTCCGTCCGCGCTGAATATCGTTAAGGTCATCAAGACCTTTGCAGAAAAGGGAGGTGAGCAGTAATGGGCGATTGTACCTGCCATCAGAATTATACGCTGGATACGCTGATTCCGAAGATCGGCGTAGTTACGGAAATCCGCCGGGAGACCCCGGATGTAAAGACCTTCTGCGTCCAGGCTCCGGAGGGCGGAAAGGTGTTCGAGCATATGCCGGGCCAGTGCGCGATGCTCTGTGTGCCGGGCGTGGGAGAAGCGATGTTTTCCATTACTTCCTCGCCGACAAATAAGGAATATCAGGAATTTAGCATCAAAAAATGCGGCGTGCTCACGGATTATCTCCACAGCCTGGAGGTGGGCGATGAAATCACCATCCGAGGGCCCTACGGCAACCATTTCCCGGTGGAGACGGAGCTGAAGGGAAAAAATCTGCTGTTTGTCGCCGGAGGTATCGGTCTTGCGCCTCTGCGTTCGGTAATCAACTATGTGCTGGATAACCGGAGCAGCTACGGTACGGTGGATATTCTCTATGGCTCCCGTTCAGCCGACGACCTGGTAAAGCTAAAGGAGATCCAGGAGGTCTGGGCAAAGGCAGAGGGCGTGAACGTCCATCTGACCATCGACCGGGAGCAGGAGGGCTGGGACGGCCATGTGGGCTTTGTTCCCACTTATTTGAAAGAGCTGGGCTTTTCTACGGATAAGACAGTCCTTGTCTGCGGACCGCCAATTATGATCAAGTTCGTGCTGAGCGGTCTGGAGGAGCTGGGCTTCTCCCGGACACAGGTGTACACCACGCTGGAGCTCCGGATGAAATGCGGCATCGGCAAATGTGGCCGCTGCAACATCGGCTCCAAATATGTCTGCAAGGACGGCCCCGTATTCCGCTGCGACGAAGTGGACGAGCTGCCAAATGAATACTAAGAGAGGACGGATACCGATAATGGAAAACATGGTGAATGTATATTTTTTTGGAAAAAGATACCGTGTGCCCGCTGATCTGACGATCATGACTGCAATGGAATACGCCGGGTATACGTTAAAACGGGGATGTGGGTGCCGTCACGGATTCTGCGGCGCATGTGCCACGATTTACCGGATTAAAGGAAAAAATGAATTAAAGACCTGCCTTGCCTGTCAGACGCAGGTAGAGGAGGGAATGTATGTGGCCAGCATCCCGTTCTTCCCGACGGACAAGGGGACATACAACATAGAAGAAATCCGGCCTACCCAGCAGATTATGATGGAGCTGTACCCGGAGATTTACAGCTGCATTGGCTGCAATGCCTGTACCAATGCCTGTACCCAGAACCTGAACGTGATGCAGTACATCGCCTATGCTCAGCGGGGCGAATTTGAAAAGTGTGCGGAGGAGTCCTTTGACTGTGTGAGCTGCGGCTGCTGCTCTGTACGCTGTCCTGCAGAAATTTCCCATCCTATGGTCGGCCTGCTGGCCAGACGGCTTACCGGAAAATACATCGCTCCCGAGACAGAGCATCTGAAGAAACGGGTGGAGGAGATCCATCACGGGGACTATGATGAGCTGATTGAGCAGATCATGCAAAAGCCCATCGAGGAGATGCAGGAGCTTTACAACAGCAGAGAAATCGAGAAATAGGGAGGGACGGATATGTTTACGGCAGAAATGCTTGAATCAGTAAAAAAAGTAGAAGCGACGAGAGCAGAGCGTATGGGCATGGAGCCCAGACGTATGACTGCGGAGGAAAAGGATACCCTCCTGAAGGCTTACCATCCGGATTATCGCCAGGACGGCTTTGCCACCATCCAGATCGGCCCGAATAAGGGAGAGAAGGTTCCGGCGGAGCTGGGCCATCTGCTGCACTCCAACAGCCGGCTGCTGGGCGTGGATATTGACCTGGATAAAGTGGACTATGATGTGGATGTGCTGGTCATCGGCGGCGGCGGAGCAGGCGCTTCAGCGGCTATCGAGGCCCATGAGGCAGGCGCAAACGTCATGATCGTGACCAAGCTGCGTATCGGAGACGCCAACACCATGATGGCTGAGGGCGGAATCCAGGCAGCGGATAAGGAGAATGATTCCCCTGCACAGCATTATCTGGACGCCTTTGGCGGCGGCCATTTTGCGGCAAGGCCGGAGCTGCTGCGCCGCCTGGTTATGGAAGCGCCTGACGCCATCCAGTGGCTGAATAAGCTGGGCGTAATGTTTGACAAGGACGCCGAGGGAAATATGATTACCACCCACGGCGGCGGAACCTCCAGAAAGCGTATGCATGCCTGCAAGGATTATTCCGGAGCAGAGATCATGCGTACCCTGCGGGATGAGGTGCTTAACCGCAAGATTCCGGTGGTGGAATTTACCTCCGCGGTGGAGCTGATAAAGGATGAAGAGGGCCCGGTGGCAGGCGCGGTCCTGCTGAATATGGAGACCGATGATTATCTGGTTGCCAGGGCAAAGACGGTGATTATCGCCACAGGCGGGGCAGGACGGCTGCATTATCAGAATTTCCCCACCTCCAACCACTACGGGGCAACGGCCGACGGCCTGATTCTGGGCTACCGTGCGGGCGCGCCGCTGTTGTATCAGGATACTATCCAGTACCATCCGACGGGAGTGGCTTATCCGTCCCAGATTTTTGGCGCGCTGGTAACAGAGAAGGTGCGTTCCCTGGGCGCTATGCTGGTCAATGTGGACGGAGAAGCTTTCATGCATCCGCTGGAAACCCGCGATGTGTCCGCGGCTTCCATTATCCGTGAATGTACGGACAGGGGCAAGGGCGTGACTACTCCTCTGGGCAGCGGCGTATGGCTGGATACCCCGATGATCGAGCTGATTGGCGGCGAGGGAACCATTGAAAAGCGGATTCCCGCCATGCTGCGGATGTATTTGAATTATGACATTGATATGCGGAAGGTGCCGATTCTGGTTTATCCGACGCTGCATTACCAAAATGGCGGACTGGAGATCGGCGGAGACGGCTTTACCAAGGTAATTGACAACCTGCTGGTGGCAGGAGAAGCCGTTGGCGGTATCCACGGCAGAAACCGTCTGATGGGCAATTCCCTGCTGGATATCATTGTATTTGGCCGGAATGCAGGAAAAGCGGCGGCGGAAAAGGCAAAATCGGTTGAGCTGGGTAGCCTGACGCTGAAACATGTGGTAGAATATGCCAAAGAGCTGGAAAACGCCGGTATTACGTCAGACGATGTATCTCCGCTGCTGCTGCCGAAATACGCGCGGCATGAGCGGTAACGTAGAGCCGGGCAGGGCTGCCGCATTTGGCGGCAGCCGACAGGATGAAGGAGGGAAACGCGATGCGTGAAATTCAGGCAAGTCAGATCACGGACGTGGTGGAAAGGCTCTGCATCGAAGCAAACGAGCATTTGCCGGAGGACGTCAAGTGCGCGATTAAAAACTGCAGGGCGTGTGAGGACTGGGAGATTGCCCAGGGTGTGCTGGACAACATTATCGAAAATTTTGAAATCGCGGATCAGGAGAATGTGCCGATCTGCCAGGATACGGGAATGGCCTGTGTCTTTCTGGAGATCGGTCAGGACGTCCACATCACCGGCGGCGATCTGGCGGAGGCAGTGAATGAGGGCGTGCGCCGCGGCTACGACAAGGGCTATCTGCGCAAATCCGTGGTGAAGGACCCGGTGCGCAGAGGAAATACCGGAGACAATACCCCGGCTATGCTTTATACGGAGATTGTTCCGGGCGAGGAGATTAAGATCACTGTCGGCCCCAAGGGCTTTGGCAGCGAGAACATGAGCGCAATCCGTATGTTCAAGCCTTCGGCAGGACTGCAGGGTATCAAGGACTTTATTCTGGAAACCGTAGAGGCGGCAGGTCCGAACCCATGTCCCCCAATGGTTGTGGGCGTAGGTATCGGCGGCACCTTTGACAAGGCTGCCCTGCTGGCGAAAAAGGCGCTGATGCGTCCCATCGATTCGGAAAATCCGGACCCCTACTATGCAGCGCTGGAGCAGGAAATGCTGGAAAAGATCAACAAGCTGGGCATCGGCCCCCAGGGCTTTGGCGGAAAGACGACCGCCATCGGCCTGAATATCGAGACAATGCCCACGCATATCGCCGGAATGCCCTGTGCAATCAACATCAACTGCCACGTAACCCGGCATAAAACGGAGGTGATCTGACATGGAAAAACATATTCAGCTGCCCCTTACAGAGGAGCTGGCAAAAACCCTTCATGCAGGAGATACGGTTTATCTGACGGGTACCATCTACACCTCCAGAGACGCCGGCCACAAGCGCATGTGCGAGAGCCTGGCAAAGGGAGAGCCCCTTCCCTTTGACCCGAAGGACGCCACCATCTATTACGTAGGCCCCACCCCGGCAAAGCCGGGCCAGGTGATCGGCTCCGCAGGCCCCACCACCAGCGGCCGTATGGACGCCTACGCGCCCACCATGATGTCTGTAGGCGCAAGGGGAATGATCGGCAAGGGCGCGCGCCTTCCGGAGGTGGTTGATGCGATGAAAAAATACAGCGGCGTATACTTCGGCGCCATCGGCGGGGCGGGGGCACTGCTGGCAAAGTGCATCAAAAAGGCCGAGCTGATCGCCTATGAGGATTTAGGCGCAGAGGCCCTGCGAAAGCTCTACGTAGAGGAAATGCCTCTGGTTGTGATTATCGACAGCGAGGGCCGTAACCTGTACGAAGAGGGCCGGGCTGCCTATCTGGCAAGCAAGACGGAATAAAAAAGATAGGGGAAGCCTGGAGACATAATGCGCCCGGGGTAACGGTTCAGCCAAAGGCTGAACGGTTACCCCGGGCTTCCCTGAACCGACGAAAGCCGGTTGACAAATTAGCGGGAGAAAGGTATAATGGGCGCATGGCCAGCTTCAGAAAGAGAGACGGTCAGATTAGATTTTTCAGGCGGATATGGCGGAATTGGCAGACGCGTCGGTTTTAGGTGCCGATGGGCAACCGTGCAGGTTCGAGTCCTGTTATCCGCACTAGATAAGGATAATCCGAACCCGGTTCCAATCGGGGACGGCTTCGGATTTTTAGTATATCTTGAGTGCTAAAGCAAAAGTGGCGGTATCGTGAGTGATACCGCCACTTTTGTTACTCAAAAATAAGTGTGGATTTTTATGAGAGGTTCCGCTATAATACAAGATATAGGCAGGAGGTAATGTATGAGTACTATAATTGGTGAAGTATCAATACCTGCTGACGATCAAGGATTTGTTTTAATGCAATGTCCTCTATGCGGGGAATTTTTTAAAATAAAACCAGAGGATTATCATGCAGAAGATGTTATTGAAATATGGTGTCCAAGTTGTGGTTTAAAAGCGGAAAATTATTTTACTGATGACGTGATAGAGCTTGCTCTAAAAAAGACAAAGAATTACGCAAAGGATTTAATATATAACGAGATGAAAAAGTGGGAGAAGAAATTCAAAGGTTCATTTATCTCGTTCAAGGCAGGTAAAAAGCCACAGCATGAAGAAGAATATCCTATTAAGTATGGAATAGAAGCTTTAGAAGTTGAGGAATATCCTTGTTGCAAGCGGGAAGCAAAAATTAAACCAATTTATAAAATGTGCGGGAGCTATTGCCCGTTTTGTGGGGTAAGGTATGAAGAATATTGATAAAAAACAGTTAAAAATAATTTCTATGGAATTTAGAACAATTGCTAACCGTTTGATTACATGCAATCATCAGACGGGAATGGCTTTATTGAAAAAATTTATGGCTTATATTGACGAAAACGAAATTGTATCAGAGTACATAAAGCAATATGTTAATCCGGACGATTTTGAGCCGGTTGAAAGAGGGACTTGCTTCTCCTCAATGGGCGATACAAAACAAGAGGAAATCTCTTATACATATCAGTATTTGAAATATGCTGTAGAGAATTATCATAACATTTACCATGATATGGCTTTTGGTTATGCAAGGGAAGCGAATGATGCTGTAAAAGAATTTTGTAATCGAATAGTACTTCCTTTTGTCAACTATATTGAAGGGTATCTTACGGAAATAGGCATTCAAATGGGATATGATGAGGATAAAAAATTTATGATTAATGTAAATGGTGGCGTGGCACAAGTAAACGTTGCAAATGATAATGCAACAGTTCATGCAACTCAAAGCAATGGCATCGATGTTTCTCAATTAGAAAACATTATCGCTGATATTATGAAACACATGCCTACTGATATTACACAAGAAGAACAGGAACAAATAAGAGACAGTGTTGAAGTAATCCGAGCTGAGGTACAAAGTGCAAATCCTCGAAAAGGATTTATTAAAACAGCGTTGAAAGGATTACAAGCCATCAATGGGACCGCACAATTCGGAGCGGCTATTGCTACATTAGTTCAATTTGTTGAAACAATTTTATGATTTATAAGCAATTAAAGCGGCGGTATCGGGGAGTGATTGGGAGATGGAACTGAAAGCCCTCGTGGAGCAACGCAAGAAAGATTTAGCAAAGAACTGAGTGGAGGTGCATGGAGCATCTTCGCTCTTTACTTCGGCTATTTCATTCG
>JAHZHG010000141.1:5965-7125 GCA_019420425.1 Clostridiales bacterium | reverse complement strand
CTGACCTCCAAAAGCGGCGATCATATTATTTACGGGAAAATCCTGTGTAATTCCGACGTCACGGTTCAGCATTTTACCCAATACCTGGACTATCCCTGCATCCTGATCCATGATGCGGAGGCGGCTGCCGCCTGTGAGCTTTGGAATCAGCCTTCCATCACTGATGCCGCCTTCCTGCTGCTGAACCGGAACTTCGGCGGCGCGCTGATCATGAACGGAAACATTCATTCCGGCCCCATCCTCACCAGCGGTATTTTTGAACATATGTGCCTGGTTCCCCACGGCCGTCTCTGCTATTGCGGCCAGCACGGCTGTCTGGAAGCCTACTGCTCGGCAGAGAGCCTCCAGAATGAGTCCGGGCAGCCGCTGGAGGACTTTTTCCTGGCTGTCCGGCGCGGGGAAAAGCGTCAGGCAGACATTTGGGATGCGTATCTGCACAATCTTGCCCTGGCCATCAACAACATCCTCATGGTGGTAAACGGCGATATTATCCTGGGCGGCCTGATCAGCTCCTACATGCTCCCGGATGATCTGAGCCGTCTCCGTCAATATGTCCTGGAAAAATCTGCCTTCGACTTTTTCAATTCCTACATCATGAGCAAGAGTACCTCCGATACCTACGCAGAGGCCAACGGCGCCGCCCTGTACTACATCCGTCTCTTTCTCGAACAGCTCTGAGCACAGCGGCTACGGCAGAATCATCATTTTCCCGTTTCTGCCCCGGAGCTCAAAGGCTTTATTGATCTCATCCAGAGAAAACCGGTCAGAAATCAGCTCGCGGAGGCGGATTTTGCCCGAATTCAGCAGCTCGGCCGCTCTTCCATGGGTGAACGGGTTTACATAAGAGGCCGTGATCGTCAGCTCTCGCTGGAAAATCTCATATGGCTTTACCGGGATCTCGCAGTCCGGCTCAGTCAGGCCAAACAGCAGTATATGCGCGCCCTGTCCGGCATAGCGGAAGGCATCCAGCATGGTCTCCCGGCGTCCCACGCACTCGATGGTAACATTGATTTTGCGGATTCCCTGCCTGGCCAGCAGCTCCGGGATGCTCTCCTCCATCGGATTTACGGTGAAATCTGCGCCCAGCTTTTCGGCCATGGCACGTTTTTCCGCCACCGGCTCAGATACAATCACACAGGCCGCTCCGGCCAGCCTGGCCA
>JAHZHG010000141.1:0-5955 GCA_019420425.1 Clostridiales bacterium | reverse complement strand
TCATAATCAACCCAATCGTCCCGCCGCCAATAATCAGCACCACATCTCCCGTGCGGATCTGGGCGCGGTCAATCCCGTGCAGACAGCATCCCAGAGGCTCGCACATTGCCCCCACCTCAAAGGGGATATCCTCCTTCAGCCTGTAGAGCTGTTTTTCCATTACCACGCAATACTCGGCAAAGCCTCCGTCGTACGTTACTCCGGTTGCCGAATAGTTTTCGCAGAAGTGCGGGGTTCCGGTCTGACACGCAAAACAGGTTTCACACATGATGCTCGGGTCTGCGGTGACGTGATCCCCTGGTTTTACCTTTTTGACCCCCTTTCCTGTCTTTTCAACGATTCCGGCGAACTCATGGCCCAGCACAACCGGCGGATAGCACTCAGAAGCCCCCTTCGCGCCGTCAAAAATGTGCATGTCCGTTCCGCAGACGCCTGCTGCCTTTACCCGGATCAATACCTCATGGTCTCCGGGCTCACGCACCGCGCGCTCTTCCACCCGGATATCCCCTTTTCCGTAAAATACTGCTGCTTTCATTTGCCTTCTCCTTTCCTAATACGCCGTCCGGTTCAAAATATCCTGCTGTACATCCGGTTCCAGCTCGATAAATCTCGCACTAAAGCCTCCCACACGCACAATCAGGTTGCTGTATTTTTCCGGATTCTTCATTGCATCCTCCAGGTCCTCCCTGCCGATTACCGTGATCATGGCCTGCGCTCCTCCCCGTGCAAAATAATTCTGAAGCAGAGGCTTTGCCACCGACTCACGCAGCTCGCCAAAGACCTCCTTGCTGAATTTCATGTTCTGCACAACTCCCGCATGGATATCGGTGCGTGCCTTCAGCAGGGAATTGATAAATGCGGTCATTCCGCTTTTGTCCATACCTGGGGTGGGATTATTTCCGTTGCTCAGATATTCCGCGCATACACGGCCATTCGGTGTTGCCCCCGTATGGCGGCCCAGCATGGTATTTCCCTTGTTGTTGATATTTACGATTGTGAAGCGGTCCAGCCCGTATTTCCCGGATTTGGACAGGGAGCTGTAGCATACCAGCTCATGGACTGCCTTCATCACGTCGTCCACCTCATCGATATCATTGCCATATTTGGGCACGTTCAGCATCATGGCCCGCTCTTTTTCATACCTCACAAAATTGGCCTGCAGTGCCTCCAGCATCCGCTCCCGGCTGATTGCCTTATCCTCATATACCAGCTTTTTTATCGCATAGAGGGAATCCGAAGCGGTAACCAGGCCATACATCTCGCAGCAGCCGTCCTTTCCTGCGATTCCGCCCTCCAGCAGTCCCTTGCCTCTGGCCAGGCAGTCGTCGTACAGCAGGGATACCAGGTTCATGCTCATTACCTCGGAAAGTCCCTGATACGTCCTTCCCTGGATAGCGGCTCCCATATCCATCAGTTCATCTACATTCTCCTTATACGCCTGCATCAGCTGGTCAAAGGTCTCGTAGGTCAGCAGGCTTCCCCTGTCCGGAGCCACCTGTACGCCCCACTGCGTTTCTTTTCCATGATTCAGCGTACCCAGCAGCGCGTTGGCCAGATTCAGGAAGGAATTCGGGGAATTGATCCGTCGGTGATCGATAATAAATTCTCCGCAGCCGAAGGGAAGCCAGCCCTCCGCCTCCTCCTCGCTGACGCCGAATACATTCTGGATACCGGGGATAATCACCTCGTCGCTGTACAGCATGGGATAGGTGCAGCCCTCGCCGATACAGTCCAGAGCCTTTTCATACAGCATGGGATCCTGTCCCTCGTAGAACCGCAGAGTCAGCTGCGGCACCGTATCCTTTACCCGGCGGGAGGTCTCCATGATCGCCATCGCCAGCCTGTCGGCGTTTTTCTCATGCTTTCTTCCCTTGCCGCCGATGATGATGCGGTCGTCCGTGATCTGCTCCTTCGCCACAATCAGGTGCCAGAAGGAAGTTAAATACGCGATTGCCCTCTCCTCGGTGATTACTCCGTTATCCAGGTCATGACCGTAAAATTCAGCCAGATAGTCGTCCATCCTTCCCCATTCCCTGGCTCCCGCAATTGCCGAATACAGGATGACCAGCTGGATGGCTTCACGGAAGGACTCCGGGCGGCTGTGGGAAAGCTTCCGGCAAATCCGGGCCATCTCGGAAAGCTCAGCCCGTTTCTCTGTATCGGCTTCCTCCTGTGTCCGCTTATCCAGAAGTCCGGCATACCAGATCAGTACATCCTCCACCACCTGCAGGGACTCCCGCATTCCCTGAAACAGCTCCGGGTTGGCATATTCCGCGCACTTTTCGTATTTCCGCGTTTCCTCCTTCAGCCCCTCCAGGCCCAGCCGCAGCAGCTTTTCATAATCCAGGTTCAGGCCGGCAATCCGGTAAGACGGCAGCACGGTGGCCGGGCCGGCATGCCAGTTGGTGAAATGGATATACGCCTTTTCCTTTAGCGGCTGCCGGTCTTCGATTTTCTGGATGGTGTTATGGATTTTCCAGAAATCGTACAGCTTTTTCAGCCGTTTTTTCTGCTCCTCATCTGCCTCGCTGCCCTCCAGCATCGCCTGGAACCATTCATGGCGTACGACAAAGCCAAATTCGCCGTTGGTAAACTGATGTCCCAGGCCCAGGGGAAACACATCAAATCTGCCCACAAACAGGTCGCCGTCTACAAGGTCAAACATAGTCGCCGGGTACTGTAACCGGAAGCAGGCTGCCTCAAGCAATGCCGGATGCTCCGTCCGGTGCTCCTGATAGACCCGGGTAAACTCCTCCATATAGTCCAGAAGCTCCGGCAGACGCAGCCGGGGAATGTCATTGTACACAACGCCGTTGCCATAGTCTCCGGATTTCCGGGAGCGATATTCCTCTGTGATATACATTTGTTTTTCCTCCTTCAGCTGTTGAACAGCTTTGTGCAGCCCAGCTGCCGCAGCCGTTCTTCCAGTTTTTTCTTTTCTTCTTTTTCCACGGTTTTCTGCCCGGCCAGAGGGTACTCCACGCCAAACTGCTTTGCCTTTCCCTTTGCCATATCGTGATATGCCATCACATTCACCTGACGGATCCGTTCATGCCGCCGGGACAGCCCGGCAATGGCTGACAAATGCTCTGCATCGTCATTGATCCCGGGAATGATCGGGCAGCGCAGATACACATCCTTGCCCATGCCGCACAGAAAATCCAGGTTACTCAGGATCAGCGCGTTGGATACCCCGGTATAGCGCTTATGCTTTTCCGGATCCGTCAGCTTGTAATCAAACAGAAACAAATCCGTATATTGGGCGGCGGCCTCGTAATTTTCCTGAGGCGCGTAGCCGCAGGTGTCCAGGCAGATATGCAGCCCTCTCTTTTTCGCCTCCTGCAGCAATTCCATCAGGGCGGGAAATTGTACCATCGGCTCTCCCCCGCTTATCGTCAAACCGCCTCCGCTGCTCTCGTAAAATGTACGGTCCCGGCAGGCCAGCTCCGCCAGCTCCTCCGCTGTCCGCTCCTGTCCGTAGATGCGAAGCGCCCTGGGAATGCACTGGCTGGCACATCTTCCGCACCAGGCACACGCTTGAAAATCGATCTGATGTATCCCATCCGCAAAGCTGTGCACCCCGTTGGGACAGACCGCCTCGCACTGCCGGCAGCCGATACAGTCTTTCTGCAAAAATCCCAGCTGAGGACGCAGCTTTTGAGACTCCGGATTGTGGCACCATTGGCAGGACAGCGGGCAGCCCTTCAGAAATATCGTCGTGCGTATTCCCGGCCCGTCGTGCAGCGCATACCGCTGAATATCAAATACCATTAGCTTTTTCATGCTTTTCCTTTCTCTGTAATTTCATATGGAAAACGTTTAACTTTCTGACTGTAATTCTACACGGTTTTTCTCTCTATGTCAATTGTACAATTTATCTATTCTTAATTTGCAAAAATAGTGCATTTCGCACAATTCAGATTGACTTTTTCCTTGATTCAGGGTATAATAAAATCAATCAGATTCAGCGAATTAATAAACGTTTAACCTGGAGAAAAAGATGAAAACGACAATTAAAGATGTGGCTAAGCTGTCCGGTGTATCTATTGCTACCGTTTCCCATGTAATCAATCAGACCAAACGCGTATCTGCTTCCACAGAGAAGAAGGTGCTGGAGGCCATCCGCGCCCTCCACTACGCGCCGGATCAGACGGCTAAAAGTTTTAAAACGGGAAAAAAAAATATCATTGCCTTTATCGTTCCCGACATTTCCAACAACTACTTTTCCAATATCATTGAGTCTCTGGAATCTGAGCTCAGCAAGCACGGCTACAGCCTGATTCTCGCCAATACAAAGGAAACCAAGGAAAAGGAAATCCGCCAGCTCAACTATATGACCGCAGGCATTGCCGACGGCATCGTTCTTGCCTCTACGGTTCAGCATTACAGTGAGATTGAATACGATATTCCCCCGCACTTTCCGGTCATTCTCATTGACCGGAAAATCGACGGCTGCCCCTTCGACAGCATCAATGTATCGGACACCCTGGCCATTTCCCAGGGTATGGACGCTCTTTTCGCAAAGGGGCACACCAGGATCGGATATATCGGAGATCTGGAATACCTCAGCACCGCCAGAGAGCGTCTGCAGGCATATAAGGACAGCCTGGCTGCCCACGGCATCCCATTCACCCGGGAATTTGTGCGGCATACCTCATCACTCGCCCACGGCGCTTACGACATGACAAAAGAATTGTTAGCGAACGGCTGTACTGCCCTGGTCGTAGGCAATAACCTCATGACCATTGACGCGTTCTGCTATGTGGCCAACCATCAAAGCGCCTGCGGCAACGTCGCGGTCCTCGGCTATCAGCATAAGGAGCTGTCGCACCTCTTCACCCCTCGTATTGGAACCATTGTGCAGAATGAGCTGGAAATGGGCATCATGGCCGGACGGCAGATCATCAGCCGGATTCAGAACCCGGACGGCCCCAGAAAGGAAATCATCATCGGCAATCAGTATATCGGCTGAACAAAAAAGGCGTCAGGCTTTCTACTTCCTGACGCTTTTTTTCTATGGTTTGTCTGTCCCGCCTGCCTCAGGCAAAGGGCTCAACCTCCGGTACCTCCGGCATGTCCAGCCATTCCTTCAGCCCTTTAATCACAAAGCCGTGATCCTGTTCATGGGGCAGGTTGGAAACCGTCAGCACGGCTACCAGCTCTCCGGACGTCAGCCGAATGGGAAATCCGCCGCCCGCAAAAACATACTCCTGCTCACTCAGTCCGTGAACCTGCGGCGGTTCGTTGTTGATTCCTGCTGCCGCCCATACGCCGAGGGAGCTACGCTCCATCAGGGCAACCGTGCGGAACTTCCGCATCATCCAGTTCTCATTATTCCGAGCGGTTTTCTCCGTAAGGTGCTGGAAGATAATGGAGCCGTTCAGCTTTCGGATGCAAACGGACATCTCCATTTTGCTGTCATACAGTTTCTTTACCAGGAAGGAGCCAAGCTCCCACGCATCTCTATTGGAAAAGTGCGTAAACCGCAGCGCTTCCTCCTGCTTTGTTACAATCTCATTTACCCGGATATATGTCTCTCTGTCCATCGTCTTTCCTCCCAGTCACTGGTTTTCTTTCTCTGCCTTCCACTTTTCGTAGCTGTCCTGATCCTTTCCGACGCCGCATCTTTCCGTACCGGCCTCCACAGAGGTCCGGTAATGCCAGATCTTATAGTCAATCCGATCCAGGCTCTGATTCAGCTTTTCGATCTGTTCCAGCACCCGCTCGCGCTGGCGCAGGAACAAATCCAGCCTTTTCTGCAGCGTGGCATCGCCCTCGCGGCACCAGTCGCTGTACTGCTTGATATCGCGGATCTGCATTCCTGTATTTTTCAGGCAGTCCAGCACGCACAGCCACTCAAAATCGCTTTCCTGAAACATCCGCTGTCCGCTGGCGGTCTTTTCCACAAAGGGCAGCAGCCCCTCCTTGTCATAGTAGCGCAGCGTGGATGCCGGG
>JAHZHG010000140.1:4603-7164 GCA_019420425.1 Clostridiales bacterium | reverse complement strand
GGATATGGAGTTTGCCGACTTCCTGCAGGAATACATGGGTATGGACGAGGCCACCTTTGAGACCCAGGCGGTTTCCGTAGCCCAGAGCACACTGGATCAGGAGCTTTACCTGCGTGCGATTGCCGAAGAGGAGGAAATCGGCCTTACCGATGAAGAGTACCAGCAGGGCGCAGAAAAATATGCCGCAGACTACGGCATGAGCACCGTTGAGGAGCTGGAGGACTACTTTGGCAAAGAGATTGTCAGAGTGAGCCTGATTCAGGATAAGGTTATGGAATACCTCAAAGAAAATGCGGTAATCACCGAAAAGGGCGCATCAGCCGAAACAGAGCTGACTGCTGAGACAGAAACCGAAACCACCGCGGAATAATACAAAGGAAAAGCAGGCATTTTTTGCAGAACAGAAATTTTGCAAAAAGTGCTTGCTTTTTTTGAAAAGTATGTTATAGTGGTTATAGAACAGATGAAAAGAGAGTCTGTCAAGGAGGAAGCAGTATGAATATTAGTAAATTTACCCAAAAATCTATTCAGGCTGTGAACGATCTGGAAAAAATAGCGAGCGAATATGGCAACCAGGAGGTTGAGCAGGAGCACCTGCTCTGCAGCCTGCTTATGCAGGAGGACAGCCTGATCCTGAAGCTGGTGGAAAAGATGGAAATCCCCAAGCAGGCGTTTGTGGACGCCCTGGAGGCTGCGCTGAATGCCAAAATAAAGGTAGCCGGAGGCAAGGCCTATATTGGAAATTATCTGAATCAGTCCCTGATCCACGCGGAGGACGAGGCAAAACAGATGGGAGACGAGTATGTATCCGTGGAGCATCTATTCCTGGCTCTGCTGGATTACGCCAGCCCATCCTATAAAAAGCTGATGAAGCAGTTTAATATCACCAAAGAGCGGTTCCTGCAGGCGTTGTCCACCGTCCGGGGAAATCAGAGAGTGACCACGGATAACCCTGAGGCGACCTACGACACCCTGAATAAATACGGCGAGGACCTGGTGGAGAAAGCCAGAAACCAGAAGCTCGATCCGGTAATCGGCCGTGATGCGGAAATCCGCAACGTGATCCGCATCCTCTCCCGTAAGACCAAAAACAATCCGGTGCTGATCGGCGAACCCGGTGTCGGCAAGACGGCAGCCGTGGAGGGCCTGGCCCAGCGGATTGTCCGCGGCGACGTGCCTGAGGGACTGAAAAACAAAAAGATATTTGCCCTGGATATGGGCGCTCTGGTGGCCGGAGCCAAGTATCGGGGTGAGTTTGAGGAACGGCTGAAGGCAGTCCTGGAGGAGGTGCGAAAAAGCGAGGGTGAGATCATCCTGTTTATCGATGAGCTGCACCTGATCGTAGGCGCAGGCAAGACCGACGGGGCAATGGATGCCGGCAATATGCTCAAGCCCATGCTGGCCCGGGGCGAGCTGCACTGCATCGGCGCCACCACTCTGGACGAGTACCGCCAGTATATTGAAAAAGACCCGGCCCTGGAGCGCCGTTTCCAGCCGGTTATGGTAGATGAGCCGACGGTGGAGGATACGATATCTATCCTCCGCGGACTGAAAGAACGGTACGAGGTATACCATGGAGTGAAGATCACGGATTCCGCCCTGGTGGCTGCCGCGACCCTGTCCCATCGGTATATTTCCGACCGGTTCCTGCCGGACAAGGCGATTGACCTGGTGGATGAGGCCTGCGCAATGATTAAGACCGAGCTGGATTCCATGCCTGCCGAACTGGACGAGCTGCAGCGGCGGATTATGCAGATGGAAATCGAGGAGGCCGCCCTGAAAAAGGAAGAGGACAGAGCCAGCAGGGAGCGTCTGGATATTCTCCGCAAGGAGATGGCCGAGCTGCGTGACCAGTTTAACAGCAAAAAGGCGCAGTGGGACAATGAGAAGAATTCGGTAGACCGGCTTTCCCGGCTGCGTGAGCAGATCGAGGCCCTGAATAAGGAGATCGAGCTGGCCAAGCGCAACTATGACCTGAACAAGGCTGCGGAGCTGCAGTACGGCGAACTGCCCAAGCTGCAGAAGCAGCTGGAGGAGGAAGAGGCGAAGGTAAACGAAAAGGAGATGTCTCTTGTCCGTGAAAAGGTGACGGAGGATGAGATTTCCCGGATCATCTCCCGCTGGACCGGCATCCCGGTGGCAAAGCTGACCCAGGGCGAGCGCAGCAAGATCCTGGCGCTGAGCGATGAACTGCACAAGCGGGTGGTCGGACAGGATGACGGAGTGACCCGGGTGACCGAGGCGATTCTGCGTTCCAAGGCCGGCATCAAGGATCCGGGCAAGCCCATCGGCTCCTTTCTGTTCCTGGGCCCCACCGGCGTGGGTAAGACCGAGCTGGCCAAGACACTGGCAGCCAGCCTGTTCGACGATGAGAACAATATGGTCCGTATCGATATGAGTGAGTATATGGAGAAGTTTTCCGTATCCCGTCTGATCGGAGCGCCTCCCGGATACGTAGGCTACGAGGAGGGCGGCCAGCTGACCGAGGCGGTGCGCCGTAAGCCCTATTCCGTCGTACTGTTTGATGAGATCGAAAAGGCTCATCCGGATGTGTTCAACGT
>JAHZHG010000140.1:0-4593 GCA_019420425.1 Clostridiales bacterium | reverse complement strand
TGCTTCTGCAGGTGCTGGATGACGGAAGAATTACCGATTCCCAGGGGCGTACCGTGGACTTCAAGAACACGATCCTGATTATGACCTCGAATATCGGTTCTTCTTACCTGCTGGACGGTATTCAGGCCGACGGCACGATCAGCGCCCAGGCAGAAGAGCTGGTTAACCAGGAGCTGCGGAATCATTTCCGGCCGGAGTTTTTAAACCGTCTGGATGAGATCATCATGTTCCATCCGCTTACCAAGGAGAATATTGGGCATATCGTGGATCTGATGATGAACGAGCTGAATGAGCGCCTGAAGAGTCAGGAGATTACCCTGACGCTCACCGACGCGGCAAGGGATTTTGTGACAGAAGAGGGCTATGACCCGGTTTACGGCGCCCGCCCGCTGAAGCGTTTCCTGCAAAAAGCAGTGGAAACACCGGCGTCAAGGCTGATCCTTTCCGGTCAGGCAGGGCCAGGGCAGACAATTGAAATGGACGTGGAGGAAGGAAAACTGATTGCCAGGACGAAGGGAGGACTGACCGTATGATACCGAGCGACCCGGTGATGCTGCTCAGCTATGTAAATACCAGGCTGAGGGATTACGACCGCGGGCTGGATGAGCTGTGCGCCCAGATAGAAATGACGCCGGATGAGCTGAAGGAGAAGCTGGCGGCTATTGATTATGCATATGATCCGCAGCAGAATCAGTTTGTATAGATAACAGGCGCCCCGGAAGGGCTTTCCGGGGCGCCTGTTTGCCTCCCTGCTCAGACAGCGTCCAGCGGGGCGATCTTTTTCCGGTAAATCCGGATGAGCAGAAACGTGGTGGTGGCCAGAGAAACCAGCTCCGCCAGCGGGTAGGACCACCAGATGGCATTCAGGCCAAACAGCATGGCCAGAGCGTAGGCGATAGGCAGAAGGGCCAGCAGCTGCCTGGCTACGGAGACGATCAGGCTGTAGAAGCCATTGCCCAGAGCCTGGAATACGGAGCCGATACAGATACAGTAGCCGGCAAAAAGAAAGCTGGTGCTGATGATCCGCAGAGCGGGTATACCGATCTCCAGCATGTTGTCCGAAGCGTCAAACAGCCTGAGCAGCGGGCCGGGGAAGGCCTGGAAAATCAGCAGCCCGACTGCCATCATGGATATCGCGGCAATTGTAGCCAGGCGGAGGGTTTCCATAATGCGCTTTTTATTCCGCGCTCCGTAGTTGAACGCGATAATCGGGATCATACCGTTGTTCAGACCGAAAACCGGCATAAAGATAAAGCTGTTCAGCTTGAAGTATACGCCGAACACGGCGGCTGCAGTGGAGGAGAACATCAGCAGGATTTTGTTCATGCCAAAGGTCATGACAGAGCCGATGGACATCATCACGATGGAAGGCGCGCCTACCCGGTAGATGCTGACGGCCGTGCGTTTGTGAAAACGGAAGGTGTTCAGGCCGAGGTGTATCTCCGGATTTTTTTTCAGGTTAAAAAAGACGGCCATTATAGCGGCAATGCACTGACCAGTTACAGTGGCAACCGCAGCGCCCGTCACGCCCAGACGGGGAAAGCCGAACAGGCCGAAAATCAT
Source organism: Clostridiales bacterium (assembly GCA_019420425.1). Lineage (GTDB taxonomy): Bacteria > Bacillota > Clostridia > Lachnospirales > Lachnospiraceae > JAHZHG01. Next base: position 3,030 of record JAHZHG010000140.1, on the reverse strand, counting down.
AATCGGATCCAGGATAATGTTGATAATGGCCCCCGTTCCCTGGGTGATCATGGTAAAAAATGTCCGTCCGGTGGACTGAAGCAGGCGCTCCATGGTCATCTGCATGAACATACCGAGGGAGCAGCCGCAGATAACGGTCATGTACTGGATGCCGTACGCGACAATCTGCGGATCCTTTGTCTGGGAATGGAAAAACAGTCCTGAACAGGTAAAGCCGACAATGGCAAAGACAACAGCGCTGACCAGCTCCAGAATAATACCGGTGCTGGCGGCATGGTCAACCTGTTCCTGATTTTTTTCGCCAAGGCTTCTGGAAAGGAGGGCGTTGATACCAACAGCCGTACCCGAGGCCACGGCGATCATCAGGTTCTGGATCGGAAAGGCCAGAGATACCGCGGTCAGCGCATTTTCGTTAATGCGTGCCACGAAGATACTGTCTACAATATTATAAAGGGCCTGGACAAGCATAGACAGGATCATGGGAAGGGACATGGAAAGCAAAAGCTTATTGATGGGCATTGTGCCCATTTTGTTTTCCTTAAGAGGGGCTGTTGTGGAATCGCTCATGGGGATTCTCCTTTCTTGCATTTTTCGGATACTCCTATGTACGCATAGAGACCGTTGTAATAGAAGAGAAAACAGGTGTCAATTGCTTTTGGCCTTTTTTTGTGATAGGATATAATTTATAGCAGAAAAAGGAGAATCGGAGGAGATTATGGAACAGGAATATGCAAAAAAAATCCACCGGAGGGTGACGATTGCCGCCTTTGGGCTTCTGGCGCTGGTGATTGTATTTCTGGTTTACTGCGGGATGACTGAAGCGCCGCAGATCTGGTTTCATGCGGCCGTAGCGCTGTTTCTCATTGTGTTCTGGACGCTTACCGTGGTGGTTGAACCCAGGCTGCTGAAGGCGCTGGATGACCGGACACAGGAGCAGAAGTCGGCCTATTACAAGTACGCCGTACTGGAGGCAGTCGGCTATGTGGGGCTGGCCTGGTTTGTGTTTCATATGGGCGAGGAGGACAGCACAGGAATATACGGAGGAGCGGTTTTCCTGCTGACCATGTTCGGCAAACGGAAATTCTGGGATGTTTACACGGGAAAGGCGGATGGCCGGACAGAGGAAAAAGACGAGAAAGACGAAGAAAAACCAGAGGAATAACGGGGGACAGCTTCTATTCCGCCCGGGAACCGTCATATATTTTGAGGAAAACGGACTGCGGAGCAAAGCATGAAAAAGGGAAATCGATGGCTGGCGGCGGTATGCTGGTTTGCGGCGGCGCTGGTCTGGAACGGGGAAAGGCTGCAGGCAGAGGAAGGGACGGAGGGCTCCACTCGGCAGGCTCCCCGGGTTGCGCTGACCTTTGACGACGGCCCCCATCCTGTATATACAAAGCAGCTGTTGGATGGTCTGGCGGAGAGAAACGTACAGGCCACCTTTTTTGTTATCGGAGAGAATATTGCCGGGAATGAAGCGATTATTGAGCAGATGTATGCGGACGGTCATCTGATCGGCAATCACACGTATTCTCATGTGAAGCTGACCGGCATGTCAGATGAAGCAGCCTGCGAGGAGATTATGAAAACCTGCCGTCTGGTACGGGAAATTACCGGAGAAAACACCCAGTATGTGCGGCCGCCCTTTGGCGAGTGGAATGACCGGCTGGAGTGCGAGGTGACGATGATTCCTGTGCTCTGGAATGTGGATCCGCTGGACTGGACCACGGCAAATGTGCAGCAGGTGGTAAATAAGGTAGTGACGGATGCGGAGGATGATGATATCATTTTACTGCATGACTGCTACGCCTCTTCGGTGGAGGCGGCCCTGGAGATCGTGGATCTGCTGCAGGCAGAGGGCTATGAGTTTGTAACGGCCGACCGGCTGATTGACGAATAGAAGAGCCGGCAGCCAGTTAAAAATTGACGTTCCCGGGGAGAACCCGGCCCCTTCCCGGGATTGGAAAGGCTGTATCCGGCGTCCGCTTAAGCGGATGAAGGCGAACAGCATTTTGACGGCGGGCTTTGGAGCCTTCGGGCCCTGGCGGTATCGGTGAAAAACAGCAGAATACGAGCTGAAAAAGAAAGAGGAAGATATGGATTTATTTGAGTATGCACGTTCAATGAAGAAAAATGAAGCGCCGCTGGCCTCACGGATACGTCCCCGGACGCTGGAGGAGATGGTCGGGCAGCAGCACATCATCGGCAAGGACAAGCTGCTCTACCGGGCGATTCGGGCAGATAAATTAAGCTCACTGATTTTCTACGGCCCGCCCGGCACAGGGAAAACCACCCTTGCAAAGGTGATTGCCAATACGACCAGCGCCCAGTTTAAACAGATCAACGCGACAGTCGCGGGAAAAAAGGACATGGAAGCGGTGGTAAAGGAGGCCCAGGAATATCTGGGGATGTATGGCAAACGCACGATTTTGTTTGTAGATGAGATACACCGGTTTAACAAAGGGCAGCAGGACTATCTGCTTCCCTTTGTGGAGGACGGTACGCTGATTTTGATCGGGGCGACTACGGAGAACCCTTACTTTGAGGTAAACAGCGCGCTGCTGTCCCGGTCGGTGATTTTTGAGCTGAAGCCGCTGGAAAAGGAGGATATCTATCAGCTGCTGATGCGGGCGATTGCAGACAAAGAGCGGGGAATGGGCAGCTATGATGCCGTGCTGGACGAGGATGCGGCTAGATTTCTGGCGGATATATCTGGGGGAGACGCACGGGCTGCGCTGAATGCGCTGGAGCTGGGCGTGCTGACCACGGATATGGGGGCAGACGGAAAGATTCACATTACCCTGGAGGCAGCCTCTGAGTGCATTCAAAAGCGTCCCGTATACTATGACCGGGACGGGGATAACCATTATGACACCATATCTGCGTTTATCAAGAGCATGCGCGGCTCCGACCCGGACGCGGCGGTCTTTTATCTGGCCAAGATGCTGTATGCCGGGGAGGATATCCGCTTTATTGCGCGCAGGATTATGATCTGTGCTGCGGAGGATGTGGGAAATGCAGATCCCCAGGCCC
>JAHZHG010000014.1:15472-18872 GCA_019420425.1 Clostridiales bacterium | reverse complement strand
GCCTGGACAAGGCGGTAAGGCTGGAGGACGAAATCGGCCACGCCATGGACTATATGAATATCCAGAAGGTGCGGTTTGAAGAGCGCTTCCAGGTGGAGTTTCAGGCGGAGGAGGAAAGCAAAAGGGCAGTGGTTCCGTCTATGATTCTGCAGCCCTTGTGTGAGAATGCACTGAGCTATGGGATGGAACCACTGAAACGAACCACCACAATCCGCATCTGTGCAGGCGTGGAGGGAGAGCGGCTGGTGCTCTCAGTGGAGGATGACGGAGCAGGAATGGAGGGACAGCGTCTGGAAGAGGTGCGGGAGCGCCTGAACAAGCTGGATGAATATGACGATACCCGGGGAATTGGCGTAGCAAATACCCTGCAGAGGCTGCAGTCCTTTTACCGGGCGATCAATCAGGAAGAGGACGGCCTGGTCGCCTGCAGCGTGGAAAGCGAACCTATGGTGCGTACAAGGATTTGCTTTACGCTTCCGCTGGTTTATCTGCCGCCGTCAGAGGTGCAGGCCATGGTTTCCGAACAGACAAAGGAGTGAGAGGATGAAAGCAGTAATCGCTGATGATGAAAAGATGGCTCTGGTTATGCTGAGAAAGTTTACCGACTGGGAGGGACTTGGCCTGACGCTGGCAGGAGAGGCCAGAGACGGTGAAGAGCTGCTGGCACTGATCGAGGACATCCGGCCGGACATTGTAGTGACCGATATAAAAATGCCGGTATTCAGCGGTTTGGAGATTATCGCCAAAACACTGGAGATGGGGCTGAAGCCGTATTTTCTGATCACCAGCGCCTACACGGACTTTGCTTATACCCGCCAGGCCATGCGGCTGGGCGTAGAGGATTTCTTGCCAAAACCTATCGAAAAAAGGGAGCTGAATGAGGCTCTTGGGCGCATTGCCGGAAAGATCGAGAAAAACGGCGAGAATAAAAATATGGTGTCCGGTCTGGTACGCAATGCCTGTCTGTACATGGACAGCCATTATGGAGAAAAGCTTTCTTTGGAAAGCATTTCCGCGCATTTTTATATCAGTCCAAATTATTTTTCGGCCTTATTCAAAAAAGAAATGGGCGTAAATTTCCTGGAATATCTCACCGACGTGCGTATGCGGGAGGCGGGAAAGCTGTTGGCGAATCCAAGGTATTCGATTGCGGAAATTGCCGAAATGACGGGATATCGGGATGCAAGCCATTTCGGCGTAAATTTTTCAAAAAAATATGGGATGACGCCGTCTGCATGGCGCAGGCAGAAGTAAAGGCCGGAACTGGCGTCCGGCCTTTACGGCTTTACTGCTGAACGGCAAACTGGCTGTTATACAGCTGTGCGTAAAATCCGTTCTGTGCAAGCAGCGTTTCGTGGTTTCCCTGCTCGATGATGTGTCCGTCCTTCATGACCAGAATCACATCCGCTTCCCGTATAGTAGAGAGCCGATGCGCCACGATAAAGCTGGTGCGCCCTTCCATCAGCTGGGCAAAGGCGTGCTGGATTTTCAGCTCGGTACGTGTATCGATAGAGGAGGTTGCTTCATCGAGAATCAGGATGGGCGGATGGCAGAGCATAACGCGGGTGATGCACAAAAGCTGCTTCTGCCCCTGGGAAAGACCGCCGCCGTCTTCGTTGATTACGGTGTCGTAGCCGGCAGGCATCCGCTTGATAAAGCTGTGGGCGTGGGAGGCCTTTGCCGCGGCGATCACCTCCTCGTCGGTGGCATCCGGCTTGCCCATCACGATATTTTCCCGGATGGTTCCGGATTTCAGCCAGGTGTCCTGGAGCACCATGCCGTAGCCTGCCCGCAGGCTCTTTCTGGTCATATCCCGGATATCCACATCCTCTACCTTGATTTTCCCCGAATCCACATCATAGAACCGCATCAGCAGGTTGATCACGGTAGTCTTTCCGCAGCCTGTGGGGCCGACAATGGCAATGCGCTGGCCGGGCTTTACGGAAAGGTTGAAGTTTTCGATCAGCTTCTGCTCAGGGACATAGGAGAAGGAAACGTTCTCCAGTTCCACCTTTCCCCGGATATCCTTCAGCTTCACCGCGTCCGCCTTTTCCGGCGTCTGGGGCGTCTCTTCGATCAGCTCAAAAATCCGGCCCGCACAGGCGATGGCGTTCTGCAGCTCCGTAACCACGCCGGAAATCTCGTTGAACGGTTTTGTATACTGGTTGGCATAGCTGAGAAAGCAGGAAAGCTGGCCCACAGTAAGCCGGCCGTTGATTGCGGAAATCGCTCCGGTGATGCCGACTCCTGCATAGACCAGGCTGTTGACGAAGCGGGTGGCCGGATTGGTGATCGAGGAGAAGAAGATCGCCTGCAGGGAATACTTCTGCAGCCGGCCATTGATCTCATCAAACTTTTCCAGCGCCTCATCCTCATGGCCAAAGGCCTGTACCACCTTCTGGTTTCCGATCATTTCATCGATGAGGGCCGTCTGCTCGCCCCGGGTGACCGACTGGAGACGGAACATTTTGTAGGTACGTCTGGCGATAAAGCTGGCCACAAAGAAGGATACGGGGGTAATGAGCACCACCACCGCCGTGATCGTCACATTAATGGATAGCATAAAGCCCAGGGTGCCCAGGATCGTGGCAACGCCCGTAAACAGCTGGGTAAAGCCCATCAGCAGGCCGTCTGCAAACTGATCTACATCGGCGATTACCCGGCTGACGACTTCACCGTGGGGGTGGCTGTCGATATATTTTAGCGGAAGAATTTCGATCTTGCGGAAGGCCTCATTCCGGATGTCCCGGACAATCTGGAAGGTCATTTTGTTGTTGCACACGTTCATGATCCACTGGAACAGGGCGGTGGCCGCCGTGCATACGCCGATCTGGAGCAGGATGCGGAAAACGGCGGGGAAATCCACGTTTCCTGCCGAAACGATATAGTCCACGGCCTCTCCGGTGAGCTTGGGGACGTACAGTGTCAGAGCCACGGTGGCTGCCGCCAGCAGAACAGAGAGAACCAGAAAAATCCGGTATTTTCTCAGGTAACGCCAAACCTTGCGGAGGGTCTCGATCTGATAGGATTGCTTTTCCTTAGCCATAATTACGCCTCCTCCTTCTTAAACTGGGAATAGTAGATTTCCTGGTAAGCGCCGCAGGTATCCAGCAGCTCCTCGTGGGTGCCGATACCGGCCACCGTCCCGTCGTCCAAAACAATAATCTGATCGGCGTGCTGGATGGAGGATGCGCGCTGGGAAACAATAAAGGTGGTGGGGCGCTCCTTCATCTTCATTAGCGCCTGGCGCAGCCTTGCGTCAGTGGCAAAGTCCAGGGCAGAGGCGCTGTCGTCCAGAATCAGGATTTCCGGCTTCCTGACCAGGGCCCGGGCAATGGTCAGACGCTGCTTCTGGCCGCCGGAGAGGTTCCGGCCGCCCTGCTCGATCTCTGCATTCAGC